>CALCCX010000561.1 GCA_937900165.1 uncultured Acidimicrobiia bacterium
GACACCGATCGGCTGTCGTCGCCGACGGTGGCAGCCGAGATCGAAGAAGTCTCTGGACTGGTGTGGGAGGCCGCCGAGGGCCTGGACGAACGCACGTACACGGTGCTCGACCTGACCGTCCGCCACGGACTCGACTCGGCCGAGATCGCAGACGTCATGGGCGTGTCGAACGCCAACGCCTACACCATGGTCAGCCGCATGAGGGACCGGGTCGAGGTGGTCATCGGGGCCTATGTCATGGCACGTAGCAGCGGCCGTGACTGCGCCGATCTCCAGGCCGTCGTACATGGTGCCGATCTGCCGCCAATGACTCCAGAGCTGGCCAAATCGGTCAACCGTCACGTAGAGAACTGCGAGGACTGTGGCACAAAGCGGCGCAAACTGGTATCACCGTCCAATGTCATGGCCGCCCTGGCGACTGTGGCCCCGCCAGACGGACTCGCAGGAGAAGTGTGGGCCGAAATCGACTCCCGTTGGGCGGCCGATGGCCCCAATCCCGGGAGTCGTGGCACTCTCCGCAGAGCTCTATTCACCGGGCTGCTTCTTGCTGTCGTAACTGTCATGGGTGTCGCAGGGGCTATTTCCGTGGCAGACCCAGAACTTCCGGCCGACGAACCGGACCCAGCCGCGGCCACGCCAGAGGCCACCCCCTCGACGACGCTCGCCCAAGACCAACAGGAGGTCCTTGGGGCCGTTCAAACGACCACTACGCCACCTGCTGCCACAAATACAACCGCGCCGACCACGACGACCCTCGCCCCGCCGACTATTACCCCGCCGACCACAAACCCAACTACCCAGCCCACTACGACGCCCACGACTAATCCGCCGACAACTCCCACGACGTCGCCACCGGCCAACCAGGCTCCGGTGGCATCTATCAGCACTCCAGCCGGCGGCGCTCAACGCTGCGTTGGGGTTCCAATCACCTTTAGTGGGACGGTCAGCGATCCGGAGGGAGAGCTGATCCCGATAGAGAGCATCCTGTGGCGGTCTTCACTCGACGGGGAGTTGGGCCGCGGTCCATCGACGACTGCCACACCTTCGGTCGGTGTGCACACCGTCACGTTGACTGCCGAGGACTCGGACTCGGCCATCGGAACTGCCAGCATTTCGGTCGAGGTACTCGGGCCTCGCAGCGGCCCATGTGCTACCGCTCCAACGGTGACAATCATCACGCCGGCCGATGGCTCCTTCATCACCTCCGCCACAACCGTTGGTTTCGTCTTCGCGGAGGCGACCGTCACAGACGACTTCGACACCCAACTGGTGGTCACCTGGACTTCCAGTGTCGACGGCTTCCTCGTCCAGTCGAACGGTGCATCACTCACGCTGAGCGCGAGTTGTCCTAATGCCATCGCTCATACCCTGACTGCTTCGGTCACCGACTCGGACGGGGCAACCGGATCGGCCTCGGTGACAATCAGCGTTGGATGCTGACCACCAAGTAAGCGCCTCGGCTCAGTCGAGCCCGGAACCGATTGGTGTCTACTTCGTTTCTCAGTGGCCGTTGTCTATAACTCCGGCCCAGAGTCACAGGGGGTGGCGAGGAGATGATCACCAACCGTGAAGGCACATCCGAAGTCCGGGTCGGCAACTGCCGCTGGATCGAGGAAATTGTCGCCGTCTGGCTTCACGCCTGTTTCGACCCAGGCGACCAGATCCAAAAAGGCCGTGGAGAATTCCTCCGGCGTGAAGTCACAATGGCCGACCCCACGAATGGCCCGCTGAACCAGCAGATCAGACGATCCGTTGGCTGCCACCTCGTTCGCGTACACAACTTCGTTCAGAATCGGCACAAAAAGGTCACCGAGGTTGTGCAACGTCAACACCGGCATGGCCGGGTCGCCATTGACGATCGGCACTGGCGCGTTGCTGAACTTGACCCTGGCTTTCGCACCGGCTGCGACGCGCACGACGTTGTCGTTGAACGCCTGCTCCTCTGCGGACAGAGCCGGATCGGTGTCGAACTGGTAGACGGCGTCCGTGTTGTCGACTACAACTCTCGGGTTCCACCCAACCGAACCGTCGCCCAGGCCGAGGTCGAACAAGAAGTTGCCAGGACCTGTTGCGAACTCCGGGAAGGTATTCCAGAAGGCCCATCCTTCGTCGAAGTTAGGCCTGTCGCCACCGGAACGTAGCTCAACGAGATTCTTGAAATTTTCACCGTCTTCGTTGAGAACCACCGGCCAGCCTCCCTCGACAGCCTCCAGGTTCGCCTTGATACTCGGGACTGTCACTCCGACGTACGTTGCCGTGTCAACCGGGAACTCAGAGGTTCCGGTCCCGATCTGCTGGGCGGCGACGTTGAAGTCGAGAAAGTAGTCGAACAACTCGTAATCACCGATCGCACCGCAAACAGGAAGGGCACCGTCGAAAAAGCGACCGGCGGTTTCGGCGATTACTGCGGTTACCTGACCACCCATCGACGCACCCGTGATGTACCGTATATCTGCTCTGCCAACTGTCCGGTCGAAATACCGAGTCAGCGCGAGGGTGTCACTCACCCCGATGCCCACATCGTAATCGTTGCGGCTATAGCTCGAGGCAGCCCAGGCGTAGCCTTGGGCGATCAGCAATTCACGAAGCGGGTGATTGTCAACAGTCAGTTCGAGACCCTCTCCCCTGAATCCGTGGGCCCACAAGACCAAATCACCGTTCCAGTCGTCCGGCACCTCGATCCGGTACCCGGCATTGCCGAGCACGCCCCACTGCGCGGTGGCTCCGTCGAGTGCCTCGAAAGGGAGTTTGGTTTCGTCAACGAAGTATCCGGTTGCTGGTTGGGCAGCAACCGGTGCAGCGACCGTAGCCACCATCATCACGAGGGTTGCGAGCAGGACGATCCGTTTCAAGAGGCACTCCTTCTAAGCCGTCGGGCAACGATAGTGAACAATCACGGAGCGTGGTGGAACAATCTGACACGCGGCGTATGGCAGGATGGTCGAGCACACCGAGGAGCAGGATGGCGAATCCAGTCTTGACCAGGGGATTCGGTCGGGCCGAGTCGTCCGTACAAGTCAACACCGACCTACATGCCGAGCGAATGACTGCCGCCGGGGTTTCGCGTTCAGCGTTGATACTTCTTGCTCTCTTCATCCCGGCAGCCGTTTACGGATGGTCCCAGGTCGAGATCGGCGAGTTCCCCGGGTGGATCCTCGTGGCTCTACTGGTCGGCATCGGAGCGGTGATTCTCGGCGCATTCAAACCTCAGTGGACACCGATCATCGGGCCGGTCTACGCGATCGTGGAAGGATCGTTGGTCGGCGCCATCTCCCACGTCTATCAAAATGCCTATGGCATCGGGATCGTGCCAAACGCGATGATGGCCACCTTCCTCACGGTCATCGTGATGGCGGTCCTTTACGCGACAAGGACGATCCGGGTGACCGAGCGACTTCGGTCGGTGGTGATCGGCGCCACGATGGCGATCTTCGTTTTCTACATGGTCAGCCTTGGATTGTCCTTCTTCAATGTGACAATGCCCCTTGTTTGGGACGCCGGCCCACTTGGAATTCTTTTCAGCCTGGCAGTAATCGTGCTGGCCGCCTTCAATCTGCTGCTCGATTTCGACCTGATCGAACGGGGTGTCGCCGCCGGTGCTCCAGCCTGGATGAACTGGTATGCGGCCTTCGGTTTACTCGTCACGGTTGTGTGGCTATATCTCGAGATTCTCCGTCTGCTGGGCAAGTTGCAACGCCGTTGAACACTGCTAGCACGAAGTTGAACAAGTCCCGAACAATCACGGATAGGATGCTCCCTGTCTGCTACCGGTTGGAACTCGAATGGAACACTTTCGACCCCTCGAAAAACGCATGCAGCACATGCGTGACGAGGGACTCGACTTGCAGGAAATAGCCAAGAGAGTCGGTCACAGTCCTGAACACACCGAGAAGATATTCGACTGGATGGCCATTCCTCGCCAACGTCCGCCCACGAAGCGGAAACCGCGACCGCTCGAGACCAGGGTGCTGGCCATGCGAGCAGCGGGCGAAACCCACGAGCAGGTTGCCTCCCGGTTACGGCGAGGACCAGACTTCGTGCGCCAAGTCGAAGGACTGGCACACTTCCGGCTCGGACTCGAACTACTGGACAAATCGCATGCAGGAGGCGCGAAATGACAACTACTCGTTTGATGGTGTGGATCGACCAGGATCTCTGCACCGGCGACGGCATCTGCGAAGAGATTGCTCCTGAGGTTTTTGAGGGTCGCGACGACGGCCTATGGGTTGTCAAAGAAGATGCCAAACACTTCGGATCGGCCATCGTCTTTGATGCGGAATCCGGCGAGGGCCACGGGCCCGAGGGCTCGAGAGGCGTGGCGCGAGTACCGGATTCCTTGATCGAGGACGTGATCGAATCGGCTGAAGAGTGCCCAGGCGAATGCATCATGATTGAGCCTTACGACCAGGCGACTCTCGACGCGCGCGAGGGTTAACGTTCAGGCCCCGCCCATGAAGCTCCTTAGCCTGGATCCACCGACTTAGGGAAGTGAGTTGCCCGGCGGGCCGTGCTGCCGCTGAGGTTCAGCTTTGTTTCGGCTTTCACTTCGGGATATTCCGGCTCGGCGTGAGAATCCCTTGCCACGACTGGCGAGGCGGGCGAGGAGCCGATCCGTGCGGTGGATTCAGGCTTGGCCGGCCCATGACTGAGGGTTTTGGTGGGAGAATGCAGAAATGAGCACCTCGAAACCTGGCGCGTGACCACACCTCCTGACTGGAGTGACAGTCGGGACCCCGCCGCCAGGAGGCGGACCGGCCGGTTGACCGCCGCAACCAGTAGGACCATCGGCAGGAGCGCTCGAACGACGGCGAGAAAAGTCGATGCGATGTTCTCGGCCAGAGGGCCAGGCTTCCGGGCGTTGGCTGTCGGCCACGCCACCTCGGTCGCCGGAGACACGCTGGTGACGCTTGGCCTGGCAGGGACTCTCTTCTTTCAAGTCCCCTCAGCCGAGGCCCGCAGCAACGTCGCCCTCTATCTTCTGATCACGATCGCTCCGTTCGCGGTGCTCGGACCGGTGTTGGGCAAACTCTTCGCACGGTACCCAGGGACTTACCGGACTGGCTTCGTACTCGGGTCGGCCGCTCGGGTGATCCTGGCCGTCGCCATGCTCGTAGTCGGCCTGAACACGTTGTGGCTGTATCCGCTGGCTTTTGCTCTGCTGGTTTTTTCGAGAGTCCAGGGAATCAGTCGCAGCAGCCTCTTGCCACTGGTGATCGATCGGCCGGTCGAATTGGTCAGCGCAAACGCTCGGCTGGCCCGATTGGGCGTGTTGGCAGGCGCGGCGGTGGCCCCGATCGGGGGTCTGATGATCGGAATCGTCGGGGCCTGGGTAGCGCTGGCCCTCGGCGCTTTGTTCTTCGTGTGGGCGACCTACGCCGGAATCGCCATGCCAGGAGGGCGATCGATCGCCAAGGCGCCTCGAAGGTCGGGCCGCGCTCCCATTCCTCGAGCGGTGCGGTTGGCCAGGTCGGCGACCGCTGGAGTCCGGCTTCTCAACGGCTTTCTCGTCCTCCTGGTGGCTTTCGCATTCCGCGATGCGGACGCGGCCGTGGCTGAGTTCGGGGCTCTTCTCGGCGCAGCAGGAGCCGGTTTCTTCCTGGCAGCAATCGTTTCGCCGGTGATGGAACGCCGTCTACGAGAAGAACCAATGGTGGTGGCAGCGCTGTCCGTCGAAGCTGCGGCTGCGTTCATAGCCGGACAGTCCTTCGGTTTGATCGCCGCCGCTTCGCTGGCGGCAGCCGCCGGATTCGCCTGGGGAACAGCCAAGTTTGGTTTCGACGCGTTGCTGCAATCCAGCATCGCACCTCAGGACAGAGGGGCTGCCTTCGTGTCGTCCGAAACAACCTTCCAGGTCGCCTGGGTGATCGGCGCCATCATTCCAGTCGTCCTTACCATCCCGGTCACTGCGGGTCTGGCCGGAGCAGGGGTGTTCGCTCTCTTCGCCCAGGTGATCTACATCTCGGCGCTGTTGGTCCCCCTGGCGCGGACCAGACGGGTTCAGGCTGCCGAAGAATGACTGCTGGCGTCCCGGTTTGCCGCAAACAAGATCAGTGCCGGCGCGAGAAGGCCGCCGATATCGAACCTTCAAGGACATCCTGACGCGATGCGCACCGCTTCGCAGACCTCGGACATTGCCGCCGGATCCAACGTTGTGATCCTGCGAGTGAGGTGGGCCCGCTCGATGAGCGCCAGGTTGTCCGCTGTGAGTACGCAGTCTGCAGGCATGCCGTCGCTCACATCCAGACGCACCTCGGTTGGAAGCTCTCGCCTCGTACGGGTGGCCGGCAGGGCCAGGATGTCGCTGAGAACAGGGATCACCTCGTCACGGCTCAACACTAAATGGGGACGGGCCTTGGCCTCGGGCGGTTCGTACCACCAAACCTCGCCACGTCTCACCACGAAAAGCCGGCCGCCTTCTCTTCTTCGTCCAACCTCTGCAAGGTGCGCTTGGTCGCGCTGCGACTTGCGTCGAGGACATTTCCCCACTCGTCGTCGGCGCCTTGGGGGATAGACGTGTAGCCGTCCACCAGTTGCTTGGTGATCGCCCGCTCGCGGCTCGTGGCCAAATACGCGTCGACTGCGCTACGGATCAAGCTCGACCGTGACTGGCCGACTCGAGCGGCCTCGGCGTCAAGCGCCTCGATCATGTCGGAAGAGAGTTGGACCATCGTCTGAACACGAGCCATAGGCCGATCGTAGGGCTATGGTCCGATCAAATCAAGTGTCTAGCCCACGTGTCGAGTGCATGTTCATCCTTGGAAGGGTGCTCGATCCCTTCCAGCGGGATTGGGGCGGATCGTCACGGCCCCCGGGTTCATCCGCTCTACACAGCCACTCTATGTTAGTTGACGTTCGTTATCAACTTTCATAGGATGATGGCGTTCGGATCGAAATCCCGTTGGTGCAACGAACAGACGGCCAGTACCCTCCTACCCGAGGGCGAGATACGAATTCAACGGAATCATTTACCCATACACACCGGTCGTGGTCGCCGACTCGGTCGACTACCAGGTCATCGAAGTCCGTAGCCGACTCGTCACTCCCGTGCCCTGATCGGAGGGCTGAACTAGGAACCAGCCGCCAGGTCGTCCCACACGGCTTGTTCTGCCATGTCGATGATGGTGTAAGCCATGCCGAGGGCACCGTCGCGTATGGCCTTGTCGCCCGAAGGGGTGATGGTGGCTGCGGCGAACTCCATCTGGTGATTGACGGATCCGTCCGAATCGATTGCCAGCATCGTGTGGATCGAAGGCACTACCTGGCTGACGTTGCCCATGTCCGAAGAACCACCCTCAGGTCCGGTTTCCTCCTCCTTCGGCATCGGACGCCCGAGTGCATCAGAGTTGGCGGAGTAGAGCCCGGTCATGATCTGGTTATTGATCATGTTCAGGTAGGGGTGATCGAGCGGATTGAACTCCAGCCGGCAGCCGGTCGCAACCGCCGCCCCCTCGAAGCACGCCCTCACCTTGGGGATCAACTCTTGGAGCCGCTCGTTGCTCTCGGCCCTGATCCCCCAGGTCGATTTGGTATGTGAGGGAATGATGTTCGAGGCATCACCTCCATGGTCGATGATGCAGTGCACGGCGTCACCCGGATACAAGGCCTGGCGGAGGGTGGCCACGTTCATATAGGCCTGAACGAAGGCATCGAGCGCGTTGATGCCCAACTGCGGAGCGAAGGCAGCGTGCGACTCCTTGCCAAAGAACTCCACCGTGAAACTCTCCCTCGCCTGAAACGACGGGTCGAGCAGGTCGGTGGGGCTCGGGTGCACCATCATCGAAGCGGCTGCGTCTTCGAAAGCTCCGGCGTTGATCAATTCGACCTTGCCCCCTCCTCCCTCTTCTGCAGGAGTCCCTAGGACGGTTACTCGGATGCCGAGCTCCTCGGCCAGGCCGGCGAGACCTATGCCGGCGCCAAGCGCCGCGGTGGCAATGATGTTGTGTCCGCAGGCGTGACCGACCACCGGCAAGGCGTCATACTCACAGCAGATCACCACCCGCGGGCCTGTCGAACCGACGGTCGCTTCAAAAGCTGTCTCCAACCCGTAGGCCGGATAGGTGACTTCGAATCCGTTGCCTTGCAGGAACTCGCTCAGGCGTCGTGACGACTCGAACTCCTTGTACCCGATCTCGGGGTTCTCGTACATCCAGTGCGAGATGGAACGCAGTTCTTCTTCGACAGACCCGAAGGCCTGTTCAGCAGCTTGTTTGTGGGTCATGCCCAGACGCTACTACTCCGTCTTCTGGCCAAGCGTCTGGCTGAGGGCTTTGATGGCTGAGCGATAAGCAGAGGTCGAGAAAAAGTCGGAGTGGCGGAGCGGCTTGGGACGGGGGTCGTCGCGCAGAACCGGCTCGCTCGATTCGGGATCAGGAATCCAAACGTCTTCGAATCTCGAGCCGTTCGGTTCGGCCGGCGGCGCACAATCCCCAGTCGGGTCCGGCAACTCGTGGGTTTCTCCCCAAACCTTGCCGCCTATGTAGTCGGTGTGCCTCCACAGGTTCCTCCAAACAGGGAGATCACCTTCCGGGCCGATCGATTCGGCGATCACCTCAAACAGGCCTTAGATCGGAAGAGCACACGTCTGAACTCCAGTCACACTGATATATCTCGTATGCCGTCTTCTGCTTGAAAAAAAAAACACATCCACCCTCCACCCCCCCCCCCCCCAAATACTTAACATCAACCTACT
>CALCCX010000562.1 GCA_937900165.1 uncultured Acidimicrobiia bacterium
TTTTTTTTTGCAAGCAGAAGACGGCATACGAGATATATCAGTGTGACTGGAGTTCAGACGTGTGCTCTTCCGATCTCAACTTTCAGCCAGTCACTGGCCGATCAGGGGATCAAGCTGCCAGGCGATCTCTTCGATCCGGAGCCGTTCGCCCGCCGTGAGGCTGCAACGTTCCGCTAATGCGCAGAACTCGCTTCTCCCTCGTGCTCGTTCTCGGGCTGGTTTTGGCGCTCTTCTCCGTGCCGGCGTTCGCGCAGGAGGACGACTCTTCGACCACGACTACCACTCGTCCAATCGTGTCTGGGCCTCCAAGTATCGAGATCAAGAACATCGACGCAGACACCAGGTATCCAAGGGTCACGATGACGGTGGACGTTCGTAACATTCCTGACCTCGATCTTTCGGAGATCGTGGTTACCCAAGACGGAGTCCCGATCGATGGCATTGAGGTCGAGACCTTGGCAACCTCGATTCAGAGGATCGGGATCGTGCTCGCCATCGATACTTCCGGGAGCATGGCGAACGAGCCGATCGAAGCCGCCAAAGCCGCGGCGTTGGCGTTCGTCGAGCAAAAGCGCCCCCAGGACTTCATTGCGCTCATCACGTTTGCCGATGAGGTCCAGGTCCTTTCGGGGTTCACCCCTGACCGAACCACCCTGGCCGCTCGGATTTCTGAGATCGAAGCCAGCGGCAATACGGCCTTCTTCGACTCCGTGGTCAGGGCAGCAGAGCTATTCGCACCCTACGACAACGACAACCGCAACCTGATCATTCTCACCGACGGTGAGGACTCGATCTACGCCGAGGGTGAGGATGCCGACGCGGCCAAGCAGGCTGCTCTCGATGCGATCGAAGACGTCGGAGTACGCGTTTTCGGGGTCGCCCTGGCCGGAACAGATTTTGATCCGGTTGACCTCGCCGATTTCGCCTCAGCATCACAGGGACTATTCCTTTCAACCCCAGACCCAACCCAACTCGACAACCTGTACGGCGACATTCGCAGAGAGCTGAACAACCAGCTGGTCATCCGATTCACCGCAACTCAGGATCAAACCACAGACGTCGATTTTGGAGTAGAAGTTGGTGCGGTAGCCGCTTCCCAGACCGTGCCGGTGGACGGGTACGTCGTTCCGACCAGGGCGACGACAACCACGACCACTGCCCTTTCGTTTCCACTCCCCGATGTCGGCGACGGGCAAATCGTCGGTTCGCCTGGGGGAGTGGCCAGAGGCACATTGCAGCTGGCCGCGACACTCGCTCTGGCCGCAGCGCTTGCTCTGTTCATCGTGATCCTGGTTCGGCTCGATCCAGACGCGGACGACGATCTGGTCGGCACCAGACTTCAGGCATACAGCAAGGCTCAAAAGGCAACAGAGGATTCGGGAGGCTTCTTGGCCAAGATCCCGTTCGTCAGGCGGCTGTCCGAGCGGGCTGAGGAAGCGGTCAAACAGCGAGGGCTGTTTGCTGCCCTCAATTCGGCCTTGGAGCAGGGAAATATTCCTCTGAGGCCAGGAGAGGCCATCGCCTCAGGAATAGGTTTGAGTATTCTGGCGGCCGTACTCGTCGGCGTCTTCAGTCAGAACGCCCTGATGGGTCTGCTGGCCTTTCTGGTCGCCCTGCTGATTCTCGCCGCTCTTGTCAACCTGGCAGGCACGCGTGAGAAAATCCGATTCGAAAAACAACTGCCAGACACACTCACATTGATCTCGACCTCTCTGCGAGCCGGCTATTCGCTTCTCCAGGCGGTTGAGGCCGTCGCTTCTGAGGCTCCGGAGCCCACCTCACGTGAGTTCGGTCGAGCCATCGCGGAAAGCCGGCTTGGTCGCCCGGTGGTTCAGTCGCTCGAAGGGATCGCGGATCGTATGCGGTCATCGGATTTCGAGTGGGCGGT
>CALCCX010000563.1 GCA_937900165.1 uncultured Acidimicrobiia bacterium
TTCAGACGTGTGCTCTTCCGATCTAGCGATCTGGCTCGCTCGGCCTACAGGCTGACCAGTGGCCGCTACCCACTGGCGGGCGAGGTAGCCCTCAACACCGTCGATGAGCGGTTCGACGGCTTCACCGTGGGGGACGACATCGGGCCTCTGCTCGGCCTCCCCGATCCGGTTCTCGTGGTTGGGTCGTTTGACAGCCCCTTCGGCCCGGCCGCGCTTGTGAGCGAGACGACTCGCGATCTCCCTCAGGCGGCCACTTCAATCGGAACGCAGCTGCTCTACTCACAGGTCCCTCTCGGATACGACAGCGCCGGCCCGGACTATCTCTCTTTGGCGGTCGACTCGGCAACGGTGACTGCGGAGCGGCCACATGACCAGGAGATACCATCCCTTGGTGGTGGGAACCTTTCGATCTTGCGGACCGAGGGCGCCCTTACCTTTACGACCGTGCCTGTACTCCTGGTCGGCTTTGTAGTTCTGGCAACCCTCCTCGCCAACATCGGACGCAGACTCCGGTCGCTCGGCCTGCTCAGCGCCACGGCGGGTGGCGAGCCTGGTGATCTCGCCCGGTACGCCTTGTCCGTCGGGTTGGTTCTGGGCGCGGGTGGAGCGATGGCCGGCAGCGTCCTCGGGCTGGGCGCCGCCAAGGCAGCCATGGCGAACGCGACGACTCTTCGCTGGATCGCAGCGACGCTGGGTCGCCCTTCGGGTGGTCTCACGCCGCCGGCCCTTGTCGAATTCGGTGACGTCATGTGGCCAATCGCCATGGCGCTGGCAGGCTCAGCGATCGCGACAATCGCCCCCGTTGTCCGGATGCGGCGGCTGAGCACCCTAGACGCACTGGCGTGCCGTCACTCACTCCCCCGCCCCAACCGATGGATCTTCCCGGTCGGTGTCGTGCTGTTTGTCCTCGGCTTCAGCTTGGCGCTGGGCCGCTTCTACGAGGTAGGAGGAACAACTCGACCGGGTTGGACGCTCATGATCCTCGGAGCAGCGCTCACGACACCCGCTCTGATCGGCCGCATGGCGCACATGGAGCGAGGCCTGAGGCCTGACATGCGGATCGTATTGCGTGAAACATCGCGACACTGGGACATCACAGCCTCGTCGGTCGCAGTTATCGGTTTCGTCTTCGGGGCCCTGACTCTGGCTTCGATAGAGCGGGGGGTCACGCCGTTCTTGATGACGGTCGCTCTGACGCTCGTGACGGTGTTCACACTCCCGGCAGTCGGTCTTCGGCTCGCCGACGCCAGACAAACCACTCAGCTCGCCTCCTCGCTTGGCGCCAATCCCGGTTTCGAACGCCGGTACGGTGCGACGCTGGCCGGAATCTCGGCAATCGTTGCAGCGGCCATCTCCGTGCCACTCTCCATCGTGCTGGCATCCGCCGCGGACCCGTCCCTTGACCTTCGGCTTCAGCCTCTCTTGGCCATAGCGGGAACTACCGTCGACGGCATCGCCCTCGTCACGGGTGTCGCCTACATAGCCCTTGGTTCACCCGAACCGGTGCGCAGTACTTAGTCGGAAATCCAGCACAACAGGCCGTCCCGGTCGATCCCTTCAGGGGTCACGACGGTCGTCGCGCTTGTCAGGGCAGCTTCACGTATAGGAAGTCTTCCGGCTGACCCTTGATTCCCTTGGAGGGTGGGGCGATCCAACCGGCGAATTCGCCTGGGCGGAATTCCGGCCGCATCAGGCTCTCTATGTGGGTGCGGTCCGCCGGGGTCGGAAGCCACTCGTCTCGCCGTATGTCCCAGTCGGCCTGGGTCAACAGCTCGCTGTCCGGGGATACCTCTATCCCGGAGAACTCGCCGATCTTGCGATTAAAGGCAGGGTGGGGCAGACGGATTTCGAAATCGATGCCCGCTTCCGCGATCACCCGGTTCCAACGGGCCACGCCGCCTCGACAGTCGTCGATGAAGTCATCGCGCAGGCGGGCGTTGAGTGCATTCAGGGCAGGCACCTCGACGGTGACCAGAACCCCGTCGACCAGTTTGCTGACCGGATATACCTCGCCGGTCAACTGGTGATCGTCTTCGAGTCTGTTCTCGTGGTAGCGACCCTTGATGCCGGCGTTGAAGAAGTTGGCGGCGTTGGTCGACTCCTCAGATCCGAACAGATCGAGCGTCAGCGAGAAATGCAGGTTGGTCTTGCGTTGGATGGTCGGCAGGTCGATCACCCCCAGGGCGCGCACTGCTTCGAGATCGAATGGATCATCGACACCCGCGGCAACCATCGCCTCCACAGTTGCCTGCACCACCCGCCGCACCCCGGTGTACCCGACGAACATGTGGTGGGCTTCCTCGGCAAGCATGAATCGGCAGGTGCGACTGAGCGGATCGAACCCGGACTGGGCGAGCGCCTCGAGTTGCATCTTGCCGTCCCGGTCGGTGAAGTAGGTGAACATGAAAAACGACAGCCAATCCGGCGTTTCCTCGTTGAAGGCGCCAAGCATGCGGGGCCGCTCCTCGCTACCGGATTGGCGCCGTAGAAGCTCGTGGGCCTCCTCCCGACCGTCTCGCCCGAAGTACTTTTGGAGCAGGTAGACCATCGCCCACAGGTGCCGACCCTCCTCCACGTTCACCTGGAACAGGTTGCGCATGTCATAGAGAGATGGCGCCGTAGCCCCGAGGAACCGCTGCTGTTCGACCGAGGCCGGTTCGGTGTCACCCTGGATGACGATCAGGCGGCGCAGCATCGCCCGGTATTCGCCGGGCACCTCCTGCCAGACCGGCTCACCGACGTGCGCGCCGCACGGAATCGTCCGCCCCTCGACCGCAGGGGCCAACAGGATGCCCCATCGGTAGTCAGGCATCTTCACGAAATCGAACTTCGCCCAACCCTCATTCTCGACACTGATCGCCGTCCGCAGATACACGTCCGCCATCTGAAATCCGTCTGGGCCCATCGACATCCACCAGTCGATGTAGCCCGGATGCCACTCCTCTAGGGCCCGCTGCAACTTGGGATCGTCAGCCAGCCCGACGTTGTTGGGGATCAGAGCGTCGTAATCGACCTTCTCGGATGTCATCACACTCTCCTCTTGTCGAACTCGGGACGCAGACCAGTTCCATAGCGACGGAGGGCGCCCGTTTCGCCGGAGGCGTTTGGTCGCTGGAACACCCAGTTCTGCCATGCAGTCAGCCGACCGAAGATCTTGGTCTCGAGGGTCTCGGGGCCAGGGAACCGCAGATTGGCCTCCATACCGGTCAGCCCATCTGGACTGAACGAAACCCTCTCCTCGATGATGATCCGCAGCTCGTCGTCCCAGTCGATGTCATCAAAAACGTCTGTGACCAGCCCGGCAGCCATCGCCCCGGCGGCGTCCAGCCTGGAGCCGATCGTGGCTTCGGCCGCGATCCGGCCCTCATCGTCACCCCAGAAGCGGGTGGCGACCCTGCTCAACCCATTCGACATCTGCATCAACCCGTCGCTCGAAACGGTCAGGGCCAACTCGGCCATCTGGTCAGAGCCTGGCCGAACCCCTTCGAACATGTAGCCACGATCGGCCACCAATGCCAGCTCGGCAAGCACGCCTGCGAAACATGAGCCAGGTTCGATGAGAGCCATCAGCGAACGGGAAGTCATGTCGAGGCGTTTGAGTACCCGCCGCCACAACAGCGCGACCTCGCGGACGAACCAGTGGTCGAGGTTCTCGTGGAGGAAGCGGTCATGTACCAAGACGGCCTCGATCGAGCCCTCGGTTCGAATGGTCCAGGCGCCAATCTCGAGTTCATTGACCCGCAGGTGCAGAATCGCATCATCCAGTTCGCGGGCGGCCCGCAGCCCCCACCAGTCACTCCCCTCGTCGACCGCCGCCCCTGGATCAGCAGGAACCTCCTCGGCCGGCCCCCGCACCACGATCTCGGCGACCTGCCTCGACCGGTCGATCGTCACATGCACAGCTGAATAGTCGAGCCGGTCGCCTGTGATGGTGCGTTGCAACGGAGTCAGACTCACGCCTGGGACATCGTCGGGACGATCACTACCGGCCGCCACCTCGGCTGCCCTGGACGCCACGTCCTGTGCAAAACCAGAGCGGGAGATCAACTCGTCGACGAGGCGCCAATCGAGAGCCCGCTTGCCCTTGACGCCCTCTTCGATCGTGCAGAACACGTCCGCCCGATCGCGGCGCACGAAACGTTTGTCGACCAGCCGAGTGAGGCCCCCGGTTCCCGGCAATACGCCGAGCAGTGGGACTTCGGGGAGCGAAACCGACGCGCTCCCATCATCGATCAGCATGATGTGATCGGTGGCCAAAGCCAGCTCGTAGCCACCGCCGGCCGCAGTTCCGTTGATGGCGGCGAGGTAGCGCTGTCCGGAGTTTGCTGTGGCGTCCTCGATGGCGTTGCGAGTCTCATTGGTGAACTTGCAGAAATTCACCTTCAGGGGATGGGGCGCCCCAGCCAGCATTCCAATGTTGGCACCCGCACAGAACACCCTTTCCTTCAACGATCCGATCACCACTGCCCCAACCTCTGGGTGCTCGAACCGCAGGCGGGCCACCGCGTCCGCCAACTCGATGTCCACGCCAAGGTCATAAGAATTGCGTTTCAACTCATAGTCACCGTTGAGGGCCGCGCCTGGGTCCACGTCCATATCGAGGAAGGCCACCCGGCCCTCGAAGCGCAGCCGCCAGTGTCGATACAGGTCCGGGTGGGTCTGGAAGTCGATCACCCCTCGATCTTAGATTGCCGGCCGATATTCGACTGCTCCAAGCCCCAACCCGCCAGCCGCGGTACGCTCTGGCGATGGTCAACCCGATCACCAAGACTGTGCGACTGGCTGGGCGCGCCTCAAACATCGAGGATGCGATAACGACCGTTTTGGGTCGAGCCGCTCAAACCGTCGAGCAGGTGGTGACCTTCCGAGTCGTCGAGATCGGAGGAACCGTCGACGCGGCTGGGGTTCCTACCGGCTACGAGGTCACGGTCGACGTGACCTTCACCGTGCGGCCTGGCGAAGAATCGGCCTGACCCACCCTCCAAAACCCTGGATCGGAAGCATTCTCCATCCCGGGTACGACAAAGATTATGGTACTTTCGACATACAGGGGAGTGTTCGGAATGACTCGGAGCGTCAAGGCTGCGGCTAAAGCGCCCAGCCGAGGCCCTTGTTAGGGCAAGCTCCGGGAAGTTACCGAGTCTCTCGGCGAGAGCGGACAATCTGGTGGGGAAATGGCGGCCTACATCGGACATTTGAGCACCACATCGGGCGATGGGCCAGAGGTCGTGCTCAAAATCGAAGGGACCGACGTCATCGTCGTGATGCCAGACGAGAAACTTCATGTCTGGCCAGTCGATTTGGTCAGAATCACAGGGGTCTCGTCTCCTCGGTTCAAACTTTCGTTTGACGGCGACGTAGCTGTCTTCACTGCTCATCACCCAAGTCGGTTCCTGTTCGAATTCATTCCGGCGCTCGAGGCTGCCAGAGACACCCTCCTCGATGCCGACAGCCCCATCCAGGACGGGGCAACTCAGCCAGAGGATGATCGAGTCGATTCCGAAGGCGGAAGGCACCAACCTGAAGTTGCAGCAATAGAAAATGTTTCGCTGGAGCCCGAGCCGCCACCAACCAGACTACGGGGCAGTCACTGGTCAAATCTTGACGGAACCGCCATATCGAGCCTCCTCAAAGCCGCCGCGACAAGCCGGAACAGGCCACGTCCGGCTCGGAAAACGACCGAACCAGATCACGAATCGAACGGAGAGGCGGCTCCAGAAACGTCGCCGGCCCCTCTTCCTCGCCGACGAGGTTGGCTGAGGCGTGAATCGAGCTGCCCCCATGTCTGGGTTCCCCGCACCATCGCAGGCAGATCCGCCCAGATATGCACAGAATGCTCCGAAGTAGTCCTGACTGACAAGTCGACCGGCACCGTCATCGACCTGACCGACCGCGCCTTGGGTAACGGTTCCGACCAAAGCAACACGCTGCGAGACCGGCTGACGGGGCGAACTCGGCGGAAACCTGCCGAAGCTGCCCGCCAAGATGACTAGCCCCTTTGAGGGCCGACCACATAGCGTAGCCTCCATATCACCTTCAGTGGTAGGATTGGGGTGGGAAGAACACTGAACAAAAAGGGGGTTGAGTGTGTCAGCGAAAGTCAAGCAAACCAGTCGCGGCTACTTGTTCTCAGATCGGCAATCCCGTCGGCTCCACACCGAGATGCGGCTCATCGGGCGGGCTATCACGATCGAGGCTGAGGGCCAGATTCGCCGCTACCCAGTAGAGACCGTGAACATTTCTCGATACGACGGCAACATCTTCGAGGTCATGATCGGCGACCATCGCCTGTACTACGAGAGCGACCGTCCGATTCTCTTCACATTCGACTTTCTGCCGGCAATGGAGGCAGGGAAGCGGAAACGGACCCGTCGCGATCGGCCGGTCAGCCCTCGACCATCGAGGGCAGCCAGGAAGGCAGCATCCGAGGCTGCCAAAGCCGAGGTCCACCGCGATTTTGACGCTCCAGACGAAGAGCCCTGGACGGATCTCGCCATGGGACGCGAACAAATAAACATCATCAAGGCGGTCGAGGACGCCGGGCGCGCCGCTCACAAACACGACTGGAGCGAGACCACCCGCGATGAAGAAGTGCAAGTCTGCGGTGAGTGCCGTCAGGTGCTCGTAGACCTGAGCGATTCGGCCGAAGCAGAGCGGTCAACATACGCCGAATAGTCCCTTCCAGTGATAGCAGGGTAGGGGTTTCGAGGACGGTGATGGCCACAACCGGTTGGGTGTTGGGCATCGAGCTGCAACACTGCCCCCATGTCAGGGCGACAACCAGCAGTCAGCAAGCCGGGCGTTAACCGAAGCCGAGGCTCGATTTGGTTGGTCCTAGCGATGCTCGGCACGATCGTGGGGGTGGCCCCATCCGCCGGCACCGAGGCGCTTCCTCCCGACGACGATGGTCCTCCCCGCCTCCGGTTGGCCACCGGCAACGTCGACTTGGCCACGATGGGCGAAGTGGGAACAATTTCGAGCGGCCGCTACGTAGTCCAGTTCGATCGACTGGTCACGAGGCAAGACGCAACCGCTCTCGAATCCGAAGGGGCCAAGGTGATCGGCTACCTGCCTGATGATTCGTTCGCGGTCAGGGTCCCGGCCGGAGCCTCGATCCCAGACCTTGACGGCATCGCGAAAATCGCGAGATTCGAGCCCGCCTGGCGGATCAGTCCAGACCTGACAGGCGAAGACAGTCGCATGCTCAGAATCGCCGTAGACGACGGCGTCGACCCGAACACCGTCGTCGAACATCTCGCCGGAGCAGGTCTCCAGGTGCTTGGGGTCCGAGGCCAGTCGGTGCTAGCCATTGCCTCCGGCCCGGTGAGCGACAACGTGGCCGATCATCCGGCGATCAGTTGGGTGGGCCCGTTGCGCAAGCGCGTTACCCACAACGAGGCGGCCGGGGCGATCATCGGAACCACTGCTGCAATTGACGTCGGCTACGACGGATCGACCCAGATAGTGGCGGTGGCCGACACCGGCCTCGGCGACGGCACTGCCGCCGGAGCCCACCCTGACATCCCGGCCAGCCGCATCGTCGCGATCAGGGACTGGGACGATCCCGGCCTACTCGGATGTCGGACCAGCATCGACGACGGTCCCCAGGACGTGGATTCAGGACACGGCACCCACACCACCGGCAGTGTGCTCTCGGACGGAGCAGCAGACGGGACCGGCCGCGGCTCCGCGCCCGGCGCCTCGCTCGTGTTCCAGGCGGTCGAGGACTATTCCGACTACACGCTGGCGTGTGAACTCCTCGGGAACGTAGATGGCTACGAACTCAGGGCGCTCCCACTTGACCTCAACGTGCTATTCCAGCAGGCATACGACCTCGGTGCCCGAATCCACAGCGACTCGTGGGGGGCGGACGTCTTCGGCGAGTACGACTCCTCTTCGGCAGACGCAGACGAGTTCACCTGGAACAACCCAGACTTTCTGATCGTCACCTCCGCCGGCAACTCCGGCATCGACGACGACGACGACGACGACGCTGACGGTGTGATCGATGACGACTCGATCGGATCGCCGGCCACCGCCAAGAACGTGCTGACGGTGGGGGCCAGCGAGAATGTGCGAGGCGACAACTTCCCGTGCGACGGCAGTCTCACCTACCCCAACGATGTCGGGGTCTCCTGTGCCGACCAGGCCGGAGAAAACCTGCTGTTCGAATACGGCGATGCATGGCCCGCCGACTACTCGACCCCCCCGATCGCCACCGACTCGAGCGCCGGCAACCAAGAGCAGATGGCCGCCTTTTCGAGCCGGGGCCCGACGGACGACGGACGAATCAAGCCGGATGTGGTGGCCCCAGGTACCTGGGTTCTGAGCACCTACTCATCGCTCTACCAGGAGGGCTACGGCGATCCGGTCAACCCGCAGAACGGCCTGTTCCAATCCGATGGATGGGGCTTCCCAGCCAACGACGAGTACAAGTACTTCGGCGGGACGTCGATGTCGGCGCCACTGGTGGCCGGCGGCGCCGCGTTGGTCCGGGATTACTACAACAAGGAACACGGCATCGAAGCATCCGCGGCGCTCACCAAGGCCACGCTGATCAACTCGGCAGTCGATCTACTCGACGAGAACAACGACGGGCTGGACGACAACGATTTCCCGATCCCCAACGTGCACGAGGGGTGGGGCCGGGTCGACGTCGGCGCGGCAGTCGATGGAAGCCGCGCCTTCGTAGATGACGCATCACTCAACCCCGGGGCCACAGACGAATACGATGTAGACGTCACCGAAGGCCAGCCGCTCAAGATCACGCTTGTCTGGTCAGATTATCCGGCCATGGTCCCCGCCGGGATCACGCTGGTCAACAACCTCGACTTGGCCGTGACCGGACCAGATGGCGCGACCACCTATCTCGGCAACAATTTCTCGGGCGGCTGGACCATACAGGGCGGCACTGCGGACACGGTCAACAACGTCGAGAACGTGTATGTGCAAACTGCCGGTGCAGGTACCTGGACGGTTCGGGTCACCGGGACGAACGTGCCAATGGATCCCCAGCCCTACGCTCTGGTCATTGCCGGGGCCTTCCCGGACACCGGTGGAGGCCCGGGGCCCATCGACCCGCCGCCAGGCGACACAACTGCTCCGGTGTGGAGTTCGGGTTCGGTCTCGGTGGTCAACGTCCTCGAAACCGAGGCGACGGTGCGCTGGCCATCGGCCACCGATGCGAACGGCATCGAAAGTTACACCGTCCAGGTCGAGGCCGGAGGGGCGGCGGCATTGATTCAGGCGGACGGGGACGCCACGTCTGTCGAGTTCACCGGCCTCGGACCGGCTGTGCCCTACACGGTCACTGTCACCGCCTCCGATCCGGATGGCAACATCTCCCCCGGATTGATCGGGTCCTTCACAACCGCGATCGACTTCGCCGACACCAACGGACACCTCTTCGAAGAAGACATTGCCTGGCTTTCCGGTCGTGGCATCACCCAGGGTTGTGACGCCACTTCGTTCTGTCCTGGCGATGGGCTGTCGAGGGCCCAGATGGCCTCGTTGCTGGTCAGGGCATTCGACCTGCCGGAAGTGAGCGAGAACCGTTTTAGCGACGTATCAGGTGTTCACGCCGCCAACATCAACGCCCTCGCCGAGGCCGGGATCACCCTGGGATGCACGGTATCGGGCACCGAGTTCTGTCCGAACGATTTCGTCTCACGAGCCCAGATGGCCACATTCCTCACGCGGGCGTTCGATTTGGCTCCGAGTGCAACGGACTGGTTTGGGGACGACGACGGCAGCCCGCACGAGCCGGGAATCAACGCTCTGGCAGACTCCGGGATCACCCTCGGCTGCGGTGACAGTGTCTACTGCCCGGACGCAGTGGTGAACCGCGGCCAGATAGCGGCCTTCCTGCATCGTGGGTTCGTGATCCTTGCCCTCGAGTGAACGCTTGTCCCTGTCCATCCTGGCACCAAGTCGAGGGGGTTGGACGCGTCGCCGTCCTCGGGGGAATACGAGCAAGCCCTCGGCGCATCGATTTCCCGTAGAATGTTGGGATGCGTGTCAGCATCGCTCTCGTCGCACTGTCGCTCGTTGGCGTCGCGTGTTCCGCCCCTGCGACCGATGTCTCGGCAGAATTGAGAAGCCAATATCTGACGATCGCCCGGATCGCAGGCGACCGCACCCAGCTGGATATCTCTGACGCCGATTGGTTGGAATTCGCCAATCTCGTCTGCAGCCGCCAACTGTTGAACGAAGAGGACTATGCCGACCTCATCCTCGAAATAGAGAGCGGCGCCCCAACCCCGGCCCTGGGGCGGGCCGCCCGCGACGCAGGTCAGAGCGCAATCTCGATATTCTGCCCTCCGGATTTCTGAAATGGCTACCGGTCCAGACCTCGACGCGGTGCGCCTTGAACTGATCGAAGTGGCCGACCGGCTCGAGAACCTTCCGTCTGACGCACTCGCGGAACGGGCCGACGCCCGCCGGCGGCAGGCTGAGCTAAGAGAATTCGTCCGCAAGAACTTCGTCGCCGGCGACTTTCTGAGCGCCGACCAGCTCGGCAGGCAGATCGAGTTGCTCAAGACGAGAATCACGGCCCACTACGGCAACCGGCTGTCGAACCTCTCTGGCCCCTCGACCGGGTACGGCGGGGGCATCGAGCCCCGGGCGCTCCATGAGATGAACCGGCAAATGGACGCGGCTGCGGACATCGACGGCATGAAATGCAAACTTCGCGAACTCGAGAACCGGATGGCCGCCTTCGAGTCATCGGAAGATGGGGATCAGGAGCCGTAGAAGGCGGCCATCCATTCGGCCACCGCGACGGCTCCTTCGGGCGACAGGTGCCCGGGCTTGTCCACGAACTGCTCGCAACTCTGTACTTCGGGCGATGCGCCGGCCACGACGAATCCGTCGGCGGCGACCGCCACCGCCTCATCGATCCACCGGTGGGCTTCCGTCGAAAATACGGTCCCACCCCTTACCGGAGCGGTGCATAGCTCCTCCCCCGGCCCACCGACCATGGGCTCGATCACTACCTGGCGCAAGTCTGGATATCGCTCGCCCAGGGATGCAGCCACCTCTGCCATGACCGGCGGGTAATCATCTGGGCCCCTCGATCGATGGAGGAAGAAGAGCACCACTCGGTCGACCGTCGGCGTATCACATTGAGAGAAGAGGCGCCCATCACGCCATCCGTCGAAATCTGGATCGGTCCAGAACAGGGATTCGGCGCTGCTTCGCCATCTGAGCTGCCAGGCGCCGTCGTCAATGCCAGGCAATTCTTCGAACCCGCCGACGGTGAACCATCCGCCATTCCTCTCAGACCCCGCCTGAGAGTACCCGAGTACCTCGGTGCAGACGAAAGGCCCACCCTCCGCGGCACCGAGCGGGCTGCCACTCTCGCCGGGCGCCGTCGTGGTGCCTGTTGTGTCGACCGGGTCTTCGACGTCAGGATTATCCGATGACGCAGTCGAAGGCGCTGCCGTCTTATCCGATGACGCAGTCGAAGGCGCTGCCGTCGAGGGCGTAGACCCGCCCGTCGATGATGTCCCAAGCGAAGTGCCGGCCATCGAAGTAGAACTCACCTCGGCACCCGCGGAGCCGTCGTCAGGGGCCCCACACGAGACGGCGATGATGGCCATCGCCGCCACCAAGGTCGATGCTCTCATCAACCTATTGCCATTGATACTGAGACCTTCATTGCCCACATGTTTTCACATCTCTATCGAGCCAGTCCAGCACAGCGTCGGACACCCGACGCTGAGTGGCAACCGAACTCAAGCCCTGAACATTGCCATCGATCACCTTGACCTGTACGAGCCCATTGGATTCCGTTAGCAAGCGGCCAATGCGCCCCGACTTGGCCTTCATGAACTCTTCGCCGAACCAGTCGCTGGTTCCGTACAGAATGAGGACCGGGACCCTCCGGTTGGCAAGACTTTCGAGAGGCTCGACAAAGTTGGGGCTCACCCAGTCGAACGGGTCCGCCTCCCGCCTCAACAATTTGGAAGCCAGTTTCTTGAGAACAGACTTCCCCTTGACCGTGATGACCTTTGAGTAGAAGGCAATCCGTTTCCGATTGAACAGGTCCTTGGGAGAAACCGTAGCCAAAGCGCGCTTCGCGTAGTCCTTCCCAGTCAGCTCGGCGGCGAGCTTCGCGGCGCTGGAGAAGCCGCTGATCGCGATGATCCAGGGCTACGCGCTGGGCGGGGGGCTCGTCACGGCCCTGCGCGCCGACCTGCGCATTGCCTCAGACGATTCGCAGCTCGGCATCCCCGCCGTGCGGCTGGGGCTCGGCTACGAGTTCGCCAACACACAGCTGCTCGTCGAGACCGTCGCACCGGGCAGTCGTCTCGTTGCACAAGAATACGACGCACCCCTTTTCACGCCAGGCCAAGGCTGCCAGCTTCTTTTGGGCGACCGTCTGTTCGGATTTTTGGGCGAGGTTGGCAAGTCGGGACGCAAGCCGTTTGAACTCCGAGGTTCGACGACTGTTGCAGAACTCGACTTGGGCGTTCTGATCGATGCCGCCGTGCCGATCCGTCGTGTGACTCGGCTCTCGCCTTACCCGCCGGTCGGCCGCGACCTGAATCTGGTCGTCGGACAATCAGCCCCCTCCGGCTGGATCCCTGTCGGTCGGGATCCGGCTGTCGAGCAGCGAATCCTGGCATCGCTGCAGTTGGCCTACTCGCGATAGTCGCCAATCAATTCGGGCTCGAACACGTCTCGAACGAGTGCACGCCTCGACCAACGCGGCGGAGCCACAGCCAAAGGCGACAGACCGCGGATGGCGCGGAATCGCGCGGATCATTGGGGGGACCGGGTTCCGCGCGTCAGAAATCCCAAGCGCGGGGGATGAATTCGCAAACGCCCGGGATTCGTCAGAAGCGTCCCTCTCCGAGGTTGTGATTTTTTCCCAACGTGCACTCAAACACCCGGTGTCTCGAATCAGCAAGGACGCAAGAGCCTG
>CALCCX010000564.1 GCA_937900165.1 uncultured Acidimicrobiia bacterium
CCGATCTCAACCGCCTCTGCGTGGACTGTGCATGACCCGATGGTTGTCGTTCAAACGTACAACGAGGCCGGAAACCTTGGAACTCTGGTCAGCGAGGTGCGTGCCCTCGACATCGAGGTCTTGGTCGTCGAGGACAATTCGCCTGACGGTACCGGCGATCTGGCCGATGGGCTCGCGGCCCAAGACAATGGAGTTTCGGTAGTTCACCGCACCCAGAAGGGAGGCCTTGGACCTGCCTACTCCGCCGGTTTCGCCACAGTGCTGGCGACCGGCCGTGAGATCGTCTGCCAGATGGACGCGGATTTCTCTCACGATCCCCAAGACCTTCCCCGGCTTGTGAAGGCAATCGAACAAGGCGCCGACCTTGCTCTCGGCAGTCGGTACGTGCCTGGCGGGTCAACTCCGGATTGGGCACTTGGCCGACGCTTGTTGTCCACTGGCGGCAATCTGTATTCCAGGCTGATGCTCGGGGGGTCGGTCCGGGACATGACTGGCGGATTTCGAGCTTGGCGAGCGTCGGCCCTGGCCGCCATTGACCCTTCCACCTGCCACGCCAGCGGCTATGCCTTCCAGGTCGAGATGGCGTGGCGATCGGCCAGGTCAGGTCTCGTTATCTCGGAAGTCCCGATCGTCTTCCGGGACCGAACCATCGGCGAGTCGAAGATGGACAACAAGATCGTTCTAGAGGCAATGAAGCTCATCACCAGTTGGGGGCTGAGGCGAATGGCCAGACGGCTACCGTCAGTCTCGTGAAGCCCGATCTTGATGTGTCCGCTCGGCGCGCCGGCCCAGACGATCTACATATCGTCCTTGGCCTGTATAGAAAACTGGAAGCCGAGATGCAGGACGAACGCTCCAAGTGGACCATCGCAGACGGGTTGGAAGAGCCGGTGGAAGAAACATTGCGGCAAGTCCTCAACGATGGGTCAGATCGCATTTACATCGGAGAGGTCGACGGCTATCCGTTTGGGTTCGTGCTCGGGCGCTCCGAAGCCCTGCTTCCACAAGCCGACGGGCGCAGGGTCGCTTCGATCAGAATGGTATTCACCGAACCTGAGGCGAGGGGCGTCGGGGTCGGGGAATTGATGCGAGACGCCCTCATGGAAGACTTCTTGCAGGACGGCTACGGTCTTTTCGATGCCCATGTCCTTCCGGGGCATCGATTGGCGAAGAACTTTTTTGAAGCGGGTGGGTTTTCGGCCCGCTCAATCGTGATGCACCATGACATCGATCGAAAGCGGTAAGGCAGGACTTGCGATGACAGACATCAAATCAGGTGAAACACTGGAGTTGCTGCAGGCTCTGATCCGAAACGAGTGTGTCAACACAGGCGAACCGGAGAGTGGACACGAGGACCGCTCCGTAGCGACCCTCGCCGATTTCTTTGATACTCAGGGAGTCGAATACGAACCGCTGCCAGGTCGCCGCAGCGTCGTCTACCGGGTGCCTGGCACAGACCCGAGCGCGCCGGCTTTGATGTTGATGGGCCACTTGGACGTGGTGCCTGTCAGTCGAGACGGCTGGAGTCGAGATCCGTTCGCCGGTGAGGTCGCAGAGGGCATGGTGTGGGGCAGAGGCACTGTAGACATGCTCAACCTGACTGCGTCGATGGCCGTGGCGTTTCGCCCGTACCTTCAAGGTGATCTGCCGCCTTTGGCGGGCGATCTCGTTTATCTGGGGGTGGCAGACGAGGAGGCGGGAGGCGTTCATGGTGCCAAGTGGCTGGTTGAGCAACACCCAGAGGCAGTTGCCTGCGACTTCCTTCTGACCGAGATCGCCTTCCCCCCGCTGCGATCAGGCAAGGGAGACCTCGTATATCCAGTAAAGGTCGGAGAAAAGGGTCCCCATTGGCGCCGATTCACCGCCAGTGGGACCCCCGCCCACGGAAGCCAGCCGCATGGGACCGACAACGCTTTGGTGAAGGCCGCCAGAGCCATCACTGCAGTGGTCGATTCCCCCTCACCAGTAGCCATCACAGACGAATGGCGCGCTTTTGTGGCCGGCCTGGAACTCGATGAGGACCGCGCCGAGGCACTGACCAACCCCGATCTCATAGACGCCGAAATCGAACGTATTGCCGAATCCCGTCCCGGTTACGCCCGCTACGTGCACGCCTGCACCCACCTGACCCTGAGTCCCAACGTCGCCACCGGTGGCACGAAGTTGAACACGGTGGCAGATGCTGCCGAGGCCCAAATTGACATCAGGGTCTTGCCGGGGCAGGACGAGCTGACCGTCGAAGGCCATCTCCGAAAGGTGCTTGGTCCCGGTTTCGACGACTTTGAGATCGAAGCGACCATGGACCATCCTGCCAACTCATCTGGAATAGGCGGACTCCTGTGGGAAGCCATCGGCGACGGTTTCGAACATTTGACGGGCTCTAGGCGAACGATTCCCGCGATTACCCCTGCGGTTACAGACGCTCGGTTCTTCCGGCAGCACGGAACCAAGGCATATGGAGTCGGCTGGTTCGACGAGTCGTTGAGTTTCGACGAGTTCCTTGCGATGTTTCATGGCAACGATGAGCGGATCGGCGTGGCGTCACTCGGAATGACCACCGAACTACTCAGCACGATTGTTGCCCGATTCGGTACCCGTAGCGCACGGTGAAACCATCAGATCTGGTCTTTGACCTTGATGGCGTGATTTGGGTGGGCGATCACGAAATCGACGATGCAGGAAGGATCCTCACCCGAGCAGCGGAAGCGGGGATCAATCTGCTGTTTGCGACCAACAACGCGTCGCGGACTCGCGCCAATTTGGTGTCGGAGATCAAAAGCATCACCGGGTTCGAGGCTGACCCCACGAAGGTCATCAGCTCGGCGATGGCGGGTGCGGCGTTGTTGGACACGAACGACCGGAGTTGCCTGGTGGTGGCTGGGCCTGGTGTAACCGAAGCCGTCGAGAGTGTTGGCGTGGTTGTGAGCGATGATTGGCGTACGGCAGACGCGGTCATTGCCGGTTTCAGCCGGGACCTGGCATATCCACAACTGCGAGACGCGACCCTGGCGATCCGTCGGGGCGCCAGGTTCATAGCTACGAACACCGACTCGACCTTCCCGGCTCCTGATGGACAATGGCCAGGAGCCGGTGCGACCGTGGCTTTTCTCGTTGAGGCCACTGGAACGAGGCCACTGGTGGCAGGCAAACCAAACCGCGCGATCCGCGAGTTGATTAGTCAGAGGCTGGTTGGCGATCGAGTCGCGGTCGTCGGGGACCGACCCGAGACCGATCTGGCGCTGGCCAAGGCGGGCAAGTGGCTGGCAGTTCTGGCACTGAGTGGCGTGACTGCGGACGCAACAGACGTGCCTGATCGCTACAAGCCGGACCACATCATCGAATCTGTCGCAGCGCTCCCTGACCTATTCGGGTTCTGACCCATTCGCGTCTAGCTAGCGGGCCTGTGGCCGCAGTTGGCTTCAGAAAGATGTGGTGACTCTGGCCGCGGCCTGTTTTCGCTCGATCCTGGCAAGCAGGGGGCGCCTTCCGACGCCGGCTATCAATGCACCTGCCAGGAATCCGGCGACATGAGCCTCCCAGGCGATACCAGACTCACCCCCGATCAGGGCGAACTGGGTGAGGAACCAAAAGCCCAGAAAGATGACAGATGGGATGGCGATCGGAATGAAGAACAGGATTGGAAATACGCTGACCACCCTGGCACGCGGATACAAGACCACGTAAGCGCCCATCACCCCCGCGATCGCCCCAGACGCGCCAACCAGGGGAACCGTTGAATCCGGATTGGCCGCGATGAAACCGATGGTCGCCACTATTCCAGTGACGAGATAGAACACGAGATATCCGAGGCGACCGAACGCGTCCTCGACGTTGTTGCCGAAAATCCACAGGCTCCACATGTTGCCGCCCAGATGGAGCAGGCCGGCGTGGAGGAACATCGATGCGAGGACACTGAGTCCAAGTACCTTGTTGGGAAACGCCGGGCGATCGCCCCCACCGTCTACGCAGACGTGTTGCACGATCTCGTTTTCTGTCAGCGGATCACCGGTCGTCAGTTCACAGGCGATCGCCGCGTTCCGGTAGCTGAATTCTGCAGCGTCGACCGAGTCTCCGCCCGGCTGGATTCCGAAGAACACGGCCACCGAGATGCCGATCAAAACCAAGGTCACCAGCGGCTGGCTCAATCCTGGGTTGGCATCTCGAATTGGGATCACTTACGCACTCCCTTGTTGGTGGCTGTTCTTGGATTGCATGCACCAAGTCTTAGTCTAGATCCACCGCACGGATTGGCTCCTCGCCCGCCTCGCCTGGACATACCAACCGTATTCGCGCGAAAGCAGGAATCACCAGGAAGTGAAAGCCGAAACAAAGCTGAACGTCACCAGCAGCATGGCCCACCGGGCGACTCGCCTCCCTAAGTCGGTGGATCCAGGCTTAGGCGGTCCAGAGATCGAGCGACTCGTTGCAACGACCTGCATGTGGCAAGGGTCACCAAAGGTGTCACGGGGCGCGGGCATAATGTGAACATGACGGATCCAATGGTTTCACAAAGCTCTGTGCCTCGGCAGGTCACCCACCAAACGCCGACGCTCCACCGGGATGAGAATTCCGAGTCTGTGCCAGGCGAGTCAGATCTGGACGAACTTACCGGTTCCGACCCTGCCGACGCTCCTGAGATCGCCGACCAACTGGCTGCGAACCTCGCCGAGCGGCTCGAGGTCAGCAGCCAAGCGCAGGAGGCTGGGACTGACTAGAAGACGGCTTGATGTCGAGCTTGTCAGGCGGGGCCTATCGGATTCGCGCGGCGCGGCACAGAGACTCATCGCCGAAGGCAGGGTTCTGATCGCCGGTGTTGCGGCTACCAAGCCGGCCACCCAGGTCGAAGAGTCGGTCTCTTTGAAGTTGATCGGGGACGCGGCAAGATTTGTGAGTAGGGGAGGCGACAAGCTGGATGGCGCCCTCTCGAGTTTTCGCATCCCGGTAGCCGGTCGGCGGGCGGTAGATGTGGGCGCCTCAACCGGAGGTTTCACTGATTGCCTGCTTCAGGCGGGGGCCAGTCAGGTCGTCGCAGTCGATGTTGGCTATGGGCAGATGGACTGGAAGTTGAGAAACGATGAGCGAGTCACGATTGTCGAACGGACCAACATTCGTTACGCGGACCCGACGAATCTGGGCGCGCCATTTGAGTTGGTGGTTGCAGACCTCTCCTTCATTTCGCTCCGCAAGGTCGCCGAATCCCTCGCCGAGCTCGGGTCCGAAGACGCCGACCACGTGTATTTGTTGAAACCCCAATTCGAGCTGGAACGGAGCGAGATCGGCAAGGGCGGCATCGTGAGGGATCCGCATGCGAGGGCGAGGGCCGTAAGAATGGTTGTCGACCACCTCGATGGCATAGGTCTGGGAACGGTCGGGTTGGTCAGGTCTCCGATCACTGGAGCGAAAGGAAACATTGAGATGTTGGTGTGGCTGAGGCGAGGGCCTACTACGGTCGACCAGATCACCATCAACGAGGTTGGAAGATGAAAGTCGCGCTCGTTCCAAACGCTGAGCGGCCGAGGTCGCTTGAGATCGCAGAACGAGTCATCGAAAAGTGCGATTCATATGGCATGGAGCCTGTGGCCACCTCAGACGATGACGCGTCACTTCTCGGTCTCGAGGTGGTCAAACCAGTCGCGAGTTCTGGCATCGAACTCGTCATAGCCTTTGGTGGGGACGGGACAGTCCTCAAGGCGGTGAGGGTGGGTTTGGCGGCCGGCGCTCCGATATTCGGGATCAACGTCGGGCGCCTTGGGTTTCTCGCAGACGGTGAACCGGCAGATCTCGAAGCGACGATGCGGACACTTGCCTCGGGCGAATGGAACATCTCTGAGCGTATGACGGTCCAGGCAGCAATTGACGGCCGTCCAGTCGCGGTTGGCCTCAACGACGTGGTAGTTGAGAAAATGGAGAGCCAACGTCTGGTGAACCTTGATGTATGGGTCGACGAGAATCGGTTCCTGTCGTATCGGGCTGACGGCTTGGTGATCGCCACCCCGACCGGATCAACCGCCTACAACCTGAGTGTGGGAGGACCACTCCTGGATCCCGAGGGACGTTCTCTGGTTCTCACTCCAGTGGCTCCCCACTCGCTGTTTTCTCGAGCGATGGTCTTTCCTCCCCAAAGGGTCCTCCGACTTGAAGTCCTGGAAGATCGGCCGGTTGGGGTCAACGTGGACGGCATTGATGTCGGCACTGTTGAGCCAGGGGGCGTGATCGAGGTCAGCGAGGGGCCAGAGGCTGCTCGTTTTGTGGATCTGTCTGGCCGCTGGTTTGGCAATGTGATCAAAGAAAAGTTCCACCTGGAGTGAGATGCTCGACGAATTGGCAGTACGCAACCTCGGAATAATCAGCTCTGCTCGAATCGAACCCGGCAGGGGCTTTGCCGTCATCTCAGGTGAAACCGGTGCCGGCAAGACGATGCTGCTGGGCGCGCTGCGGTTGCTCATCGGCGAAAACGCCCGGTCAGACCTGATCGGTCCGCATGCCGAGGAGACCGTTGTCGAAGGACGGTTCGTTCTCGACGATGTCGAGATCACTGTATCGCGCAGAGTCACCGAGGGTCGTAGCCGGGCGTACCTCGACGGGTCGATGGTGCCTGTCAAGGCAGTTGCCGAGCGGATTGGAGCCTCCGTCGAAATCGTCGGACAGCACGATCAGCTGTCGTTGACCAACCAGGCCGAGCTTCGGAGACTCATCGACTGCGGGATCGCCAAGTCCGGTGTAGTCGAGGATTACCGGACTGCCTGGGCGCATTTGCAACAGATCGAGAACGCTCGCAGGCAACTGGGAGGTGACCGCAGGGCGTTGGAACGCGAACTGGATCTGCTGTCGTACCAATTGGATGAGATCAACGAAGCCAAATTCGCAACAGGTGACGATGCGCTTCTCGAGGCGCAGGCTTCTCGTCTCGCGAACGCCGACGAATTGCGAAACTCGCTCGGGTCAGGCCAGCAAGCTCTGGAGAGGGCGGACGAAGCTCTTGGGCCCGCCGTCGACGAAATTCGCAAGGCGGCGGCCATGGACGAGGGTTTGGCCGGCTTGGGCGCGGTAACCGAAGGTTTGGCAGCCGAACTGGCCGAGTTGGTCACGCAGGTTCGGGAGGCCGGCGAAAGCGTCGAGCAGGATCCGCAGAGCCAAGCCGATATCGAGCTGCGCCTGGCCAAGCTCGGTGAGTTGAGGCGGAAGTATGGCGCCACCCTCGACGACGTTCTCGCGTTCGGCATCGAGGCCGGAATGAGGCGAGACCAATTGTCGACGACCCTCGAACGAGCAGCAACGGTTGACGAAGAACACGCGGCGGCGGCAACCGATGTCGGCGTTGCCGGAGCGAGGTTGCTGGCTGCCAGACGCAAGGCGGGTTCGGCTCTGTTGTCGCTCGCACTCGACCATTTGAAGGAACTCGGCTTCTCAGAGCCGGTCTTGGAACTAGTCGTCACCGACGCTCCGCCCGGCCCGCTGGGTGCAGACAAAGTCGAGCTGCTGTTCGCGTCTGATGAGCGTTTGACACCCGGCCCCATTGGCCGAACGGCCTCTGGGGGTGAGTTGTCTCGCCTGGTGCTCTCTCTCCGGCTGGCAGCCGGTGCCGCGCTGGCACCAGTGGTGGCCTTTGACGAGATCGACTCTGGAGTCGGCGGCGAGACCGCACTGGCGATGGGGCGCAAGCTTGCTGCCCTCGGGCAAGACGGTCAGGTCTTGTGTGTCACCCATCTCCCCCAGGTAGCAGCCTTTGCAGATCGCCACTTCGTCGTATCGCGAGATGCGGCCACTGCATCAGTTGAGTTGGTTGAGGGAGACAGACGCCTCGAGGAGTTGTCGAGAATGCTCTCCGGTTTGCCAGAGAGTGAACAGGGCAGAGCCCACGCCAAGGAGCTTCGCGAAATGGCGATGGGACTCCGACTGACGCCAGACTGAGAGATCGAGATTCGCGACGCTTTTCGGACGAGCGGGTAACGTCGGTTCGAGCAGATGATGAGGAGGCGAACGTGGACCGAGTTTGCAAAACCCAGCTGACTCCGCTCTCGTTTCTGGAGCGGGCAGCAGACGTTTTTGCCGACAGAGAGGCGATTACCTACCCGAGGATCTCGTACACCTATCGGGAGATGGGCAGCGGAGCGGTCAGACTGAGCCACGCTCTCGCCTCAGCCGGGATCGAAGAAGGAGATCGAGTTGCCTGCCTGCTCCCGAACATTCCCGAGATGCTCCTGGCTCACTTCGCAGCTCCCCTCCAGCGGGCGGTTCTCGTTTCGATCAACACGCGACTCTCCGGCCAAGAGATCGTCTACATCCTGAACCATTCCGGGGCCAAGTTGTTGATCGTCGACAACGAGATGGCCGCTTCGCTCGCTCCGCTGGTCGACCGTCTCGAGACAGTCACGGCGATCATCGGAGTCGATGACACCGGGGTGGACTGCCCCATCCCGACCGCAGTGACCTTTGATGAGTTCATGGCTACTGGCGCCGATACGCCTCGCTCGTGGGAAATCGACGATGAGGACCGCACAATCTCCATCAACTACACCTCTGGAACTACCGGCCGGCCGAAGGGGGTGATGTACTCGCATCGTGGCGCGTACATGAATTCGCTTGGCGAAGTGATTCACAGCAGCCACAGCCCCGAAACCGTGTATCTGTGGACACTGCCGATGTTTCACTGCAACGGATGGTGCACGACCTGGGGAGTGACTGCTGTGGGCGGAAGACACGTGTGTTTGCGAGCGATCGATCCAGATGACGTCTGGAGGACGATCAGGAGCGAGGGTGTAACACATCTGAACGGCGCTCCAACGGTGTTGATTGGACTCGCCAACTCCTCTGAGGCGCGTCCATTCAAGGATGCGTTCACCGTTACGACAGCGGGAGCACCTCCGAGTCCGACGATCATCTCGCAGATGACCGACCTGGGAGCCGATCTGGTCCACGTGTACGGGTTGACCGAAACGTATGGGCCCCACACGATCTGTGAGAGGCAGCCTGGCTGGGAGGACATTGGCGGCGATCAGGGTGCGAAATTGATGGCCCGCCAGGGAGTTTCGTTCCTCATCGCTGATCCGATCAGGGTCGTCGACAAGGACATGAACGACGTCCCAAGGGACGGGGACACGATGGGTGAAGTCGTCATGAGGGGCAACAATGTGATGAAGGGTTACTACGCAGATCCAGAGGCCACAGAGCAGGCGTTCCGCGGGGGATGGTTTCACTCCGGTGATCTGGCGGTTTGGCACCCTGACGGCTATATCGAGCTTCGGGATCGAGCCAAGGACATCATCATCTCTGGTGGAGAGAACATTTCGACGATCGAGGTCGAACAGGCCATTGCCTCTCACGAGGCAGTGCTGGAATGCGCGGTGATCGCGGTTCCGGATTCCAAATGGGGAGAACGGCCGAAGGCCTTTGTGGTATTGAAGCCTGGCTCTCAGGCCACCGAAGACATCCTCATCACCCACGTGCGGGACCGCCTCGCTCACTTCAAGGCACCAGATGTCGTCGACATGGTCGAGGCGCTCCCCAAGACATCGACCGGAAAAATTCAGAAATTCGTGTTGCGCGAAAATGAGTGGACTTCGACGGACAAGAGAGCCACCTAGCTCGGCGCGAGCGAGGATCGAGCACCGGAGATCCCCGAGGTCATTTGGACAGGTCACTTGAACTGCTAGCGTGAAGTCCCGTGACGAAATACGTGTTTGTGACCGGCGGAGTCGCCTCCAGCCTTGGCAAGGGCATCACTGCCTCATCCCTCGGCCGCCTCCTCAAAACCAGGGGCCTACGGGTCGCCAACCAGAAACTCGACCCTTATATCAACGTCGATCCAGGCACGATGAACCCCTTCCAGCATGGTGAGGTATTTGTCACGGATGACGGAGGCGAGACCGACCTCGACCTCGGTCACTACGAAAGGTTCACAGGTGAGAGCCTGAGGCGGGATTCGAATGTAACCACCGGTTCGGTGTATCTGTCGGTGCTCAACAAAGAGCGGAGGGGCGACTATCTAGGCGACACCGTGCAGGTGATCCCTCACATCACCAATGAGATCAGAGAACGGATCCGCAAGGTTGGAGACAGAGAAGACGTCGATGTGGTGATCACCGAGATCGGCGGGACAGTCGGCGACATCGAGATTCTTCCCTTCTTGGAAGCGATCAGGCAGTTCCGCAAGGATGTTGGTCGGGACAATGTCGTCTACGTACATGTCACCTTGGTTCCTTTCATAGGTCCCTCGGACGAACTCAAGACCAAGCCGACTCAGCACTCTGTCGCCGAGCTGAGGAGTCGAGGCATCCAACCCGACGCAATTGTCGTACGCTCAGACCGGGCCATCGATGACACCGTCAGACGCAAGATCAGTTTGTTTTGTGATGTCGATTCGAAGGCCGTCGTGGCAGTCCCAGACGCGAGAGACATCTACGAAGTGCCGCTGCTTCTGCATGAGCAGGGGCTTGACGACGTGTTGTTGGAATCACTGCGCCTCGAGACGCCGCCTCCCGATCTTGACGACTGGAGATCCATGGTGGAAAGGGCCGCAGCCTGCACCAACGAGGTCGTGATAGGGGTTGTGGGCAAATACGTTGGCCTACCTGACGCCTACCTGTCGGTTGTCGAAGCGCTTCGTCACGGAGCGATGGCCAACGACGTCAGGCTCGATCTCCGCTGGATCCCCAGTGATGACGTTGAGGGGTTGTTCGCGGGTGGTCACTTGGAGGGCTTACACGGAATTCTGGTGCCGGGGGGCTTCGGAGTCAGAGGAATTGAGGGCAAGGTGAGGGCCGTTCGCCACGCCAGGGAGAACCGGGTCCCGTACTTGGGACTATGTCTGGGGCTGCAATGTGCGGTGATCGAATTCTCTAGGAATGTGCTCGGACTGACGGGGGCCAACAGCGTGGAGTTCGATCCGACGGCCGAGCATCGGGTCATCGACTTGATGGAGAGCCAGGTCGGCGTGTCTGACCTGGGCGGAACGATGCGTCTCGGCGTATACCCGGCGAAGCTGATGGAGGATTCGCTTGCCAAAAGGCTATACGAATCGGAGCTGATTTACGAGCGCCACCGGCACCGCTTCGAAGTGAACAACCGGTACAGGTCCGACCTCGAGTCCAACGGCCTCCGCCTTTCAGGGCTCTCGCCTGACGACGAGTTGGTTGAGATTATCGAGCTGCCCGATCACCCGTTTTTCATCGCTTCGCAATTCCATCCCGAGTTCAAATCCCGGCCGGACAAGCCGCACCCTTTCTTCTCAGGATTCATGGCAGCGGCCACAAAATACAAGGCGTCCGGCGCGTCTGGCCCTGAGGTCGTCGTGGATCTGGAGCGTGAGACCACCCAGGGTTGAGCCACCATCTCTCAGTTGGCTGGAGGCGTTTTGGATCGACGAGGCGACGACCCGGTAGACCGCAAGGTGATGCCGCGCGACGCGGAGGAATATCTCTCGCACCTGGCCATCGAGCGAGGGCTGGGCACCAATACGGTGTCCGCCTACCGCCGAGATTTGACCGACTACTTTCGGTTCCTCGCCGGCCGAGATCCGTCGCCTGAGGCCATGGATGGATTCATGGCGTACTTGCACGGCCGGGAGCTCGCCCGTTCTACGATCGCCAGGAGGGTGGCCGCGGTGCGCGGTCTCTATCGCTTCCTGATCACCGAAGGAATGGCCACCTCTGACCCGACCCTCCTCATAGACACACCCCGTCCTTCAGCCGTCTTTCCCAAGGCTCTTGATGTGGACCAGGTCTTGGCTCTGCTCGAAGCTCCCGATCTTGAATCGGCGCTTGGCCGACGAGATCGGGCAATACTCGAATTCATGTACGGGACGGGAGCGCGGGTATCGGAGACAACAGGCGCAGATCTGACGGACATCGAATGGGAATCGCGAACTGTGCTGGTCACCGGGAAGGGCAACAGGCAAAGGATCATCCCTCTGGGATCCCATGCTCTCAAATCCATCAGGCACTATCTTCCTGACCGCCTCGAATTGCGGCAGACAGAAGATGACGGAGCCCTTTTCCTCAACTCCCGAGGAGCAAGGTTGAGCCGCCAGGGTGTGTTCGGGATCGTCAAACAGAACGCCGCACGCTCGGGCCTCGACCTTCGTGAGGTCTCGCCCCATGTCCTCCGTCACTCAGCCGCGACCCACATGGTCGAGGGAGGAGCGGACCTGCGTACTGTCCAAGAAATGCTGGGTCACGCTACAATCACCACCACTCAGATCTATACGAAGATGTCACTTCGGCATCTCCATGAGGTATATCTCGACGCCCATCCTCGTGGACGTTAGCGAGGATTGGCTGGGTCAGACGGCCAGGCGATTGCCTGTGTTCGCATGGGTCGGAGAAGGTCGGCGAACGTCGACCCACGGGTGACCGACGCTCCGTCGGACCCGCCATCGGGGGGCGTCGTGTTGGACGTCGGCCCAGCAAGGGTGATTCAGGATGACCGTTGACTTTGATACGGTCCGAGCGGTACTGGACGCAGAGCGCGCCAAGTTGGTGCAGCAACTCGCTGACTTTGGCGCGAACGAAGATGGGGACCTTCGCAACGACCTGGCTTTTGGCGAAGGGTTCGCGGACGCGGCCGCGATAACCGCCGAGCGCACCGAGGTACTGGGTCTAGTCGACCTTCTCAAGACTCAACTCGACGGCGTCGATCAGGCGTTGGCCGTGGTGGCGGACAAGACCTACGGGATATGCCAGAGTTGCGGCGAAGAAATATCGGCCGCTCGCCTGGAGGCAAGACCAGCCAGCGTGCTGTGTGTGACCTGCAAAGAGAAGGGCTGAGGACCAGCCGCCATGGCTGTGAGCGAACCATTTCACTTGGTGGCAAGGTTCTTCGACGTTGCCACCGCCAGGCGACTCCGACCTCGTGAACAGGTCACAGTGTCTGCCTTGTTGACAGGCGCCGATGAGACCCGAATGTTCTGGGATCAGGGCGCGGCCGACCAGCGTCACGGATTCCGGGCCGCTCGATATG
>CALCCX010000565.1 GCA_937900165.1 uncultured Acidimicrobiia bacterium
AGAGGCTCTTCCGATCTCCCGTGAGCAACAACCAGCCAGAAATCAGGGCGATGAAAATCAACCGAAACCTGATAGCTGCGATCAGGGCCGCGGCGGCGGTAAGCGTGAAAACAACACGTCCAATGGTTTCGGCGTGTTTCGGTGCGATCTTTTCCAACAGTGCTTCAAAAAGATGCCCACCGTCGAGGGGGCGAATCGGCAGCCAATTGAGCAGGCCCCAGAAGACGTTGACGAAGACGATTCTACTGATCACGAAAGCGGTCAGTCCTGAATAGGGACCGAATTGTGCTGCGACCACCCAGACGATCCCTCCAAAGACGACACCCACTGCCGAACCAGAAAAGGCGACAAAGGCTCTCTTTCCGGGGCCGAATTCAGTGGCCGGCACCGACCACCGGGTCAAACCGCCGATTCCGTTGAGTTCGATAGCCACCTCCGCTCCCAGCGAACGAGCGGTGAAGGCATGGCCGAACTCGTGAATCAGAATCGAGACAAAAACGATGGCAACCCAGGCGGCGATAAACACCGGGTCGCGCAATCCGCTAAAGCCGAGCAGGGCGGCGATCACCAGGAAGGAACCCCTGACTGTGATCGGAATACGGAACAGGCTGAACTTCAGCATGGGCCCATATTGGCGCATGCTGAAGCTCTTCGGAGAGACAGGAGTTTTCTAAGGAAACTCCAAACCTGTTCGGCGCAGCCGAACAGGCGTAATCTTGCCTGATGTACGAAGATCTCAGGTCGGCAGTCTCCGCCGATATGCCCCGACTCAAGGACCTGCTGGGTGACCTGGTTCGGATGGAATCGGTCAGCGCCGACGGCTATGACCCGACCAAGGTCCGGACTACCGGCGAGACCATCGTTTCGATGCTGGTCGAGGCCGGCTGTCAGAACGCCCAACTCCTGGAGAGCTCACAAGGCCATCCGACAGTGTTCGCAGAACTACCCGCACCTGAGGGTGCGCCAACGATTCTTCTCTATGCCCACTACGACGTGCAACCACCGGGTCCAATCGAGGAGTGGAAGACCGGGCCTTTCGAGCCTTTTGAGAAAGATGGGCGCATCTATGGACGCGGCTCCAGCGACGACAAGTCCGGGGTGGTCATGCATCTCGGCGCAATTGCCGCCCACGGTGACAAACTCCCCGTTGGTGTTCAGATCTTTTTTGAAGGTGAGGAAGAGGCCGGGTCCAAGGGATTGGAGGAGATCCTCAACAAGTACTCCGACCTTTTGAAGCCGGACGTGATCGTCATCGGCGACGGCGGCAATTGGAAGGTGGGGGTTCCCGGATTCTTGGAAAGATCGGAAGAGCGTCGTGTAGGGAAAGAGTGG
>CALCCX010000566.1 GCA_937900165.1 uncultured Acidimicrobiia bacterium
GCGCCCCCCGAGCTCTACCCCCTTTCCCTACACGACGCTCTTCCGATCTCCTGGCGACCTCAAAGGTCTGAGTGATCTTCATGCCTGTGCTCCTCGCCGCCCTGCCAAGTGAATTTTTCTACGTCAACGGCATCGTAGTGGCAGCCACCTCGCCCCAACTCGCAGCAGGATTGTGCCGGATTCCTAGGATGACTCTCGGCGAAGGCGTTCCAGTTCGGTGCGTTCGGCGTGGCGTTTGTGACGCCTGGAGCGCAGGATCAGCCCGACCAGCTCGTCGAGGATGACGGTGACCAGGACCGTGGTCAGGATGATGACGGCCAGCGGAGCCCTCGCGGTCCACCCCAGGGCCCTCAGTTCAACTTCCTGGGTGTTCTGACCGGCCAGGATGATCACTGCGACGGCCAGGATGATGAACGTGATGAGTCCCCAACGGATTCGGCTGACCAGACTTGGAACCGAGGGATCGTGGGGCGTCTCGAAATCCGGTTCGTCTGACCATTCGCCGGCTGGTTGATCGTCCTCAGACATCGGCACTCACATCCTCTCCCTCGAAGTTCCAACGGTCGCGGGACCGTTGTGCCTCGGCAACGTCAACCCGGGAGAGTAGGACACCGCCGATGATGAAAAACACGACAATCGAAAAGATCGCCGGGCGTCCGGATCCGGTGAGCCAGCTCACCAGCGCGAAAACCAACGGTCCCCAGATGGCCGAGAACTTTGAGAACACCGAAAAGAAACCGTAGAACTCGGCAGAGGCCTCCTCAGGAATCATTGTGCCGTAGAGGCTCCTGGACAGGGCCTGCACGCCGCCAAGCACGAATCCCAAGACGCCCGCCAGGACGAAGAAGGGCACCGCTTGGCCCTCTGGGAGGAAAAAGGCCGACATCGCCACCAGTCCCCAGACGACCAGCGAGGCGAGGATCGCCCGCTTGGCGCCGATGCGATCGGCGATCCGCCCGAAGAACAAGGCCCCGCCGAAAGCGACGAACTGGGTGATGAGAAAGGCGATGATGATCGTCTCGGTGGTCAGATTCAGCGTGTCCTCGGCGTAGGCACCGGAGATGGCGATCACCGTCTGGGTGCCGTCGTTGTAAAACATGAATGCGATCACAAAGAGGAGGACCTGGGGGAATCGGGCGAGCCGCTTGGCAGTGTCCGCCGTGCGGTGGTAGCCGATCAGTGTGTAGGCCCGCCATGGGCGCATGGAGCGATAGCGTTCGGGGATGGCCTCTGGCTCGCCGGTCTCGGGAAGGCCTGCAAGCGAGTACCGGGTGAATACGACCCACCAGATTCCGGCTCCGAAGATGCCGACCCTGGCGGCCCCCGTCGAGCTCAACCCGGTGATTCCGTCGTCACCACTTGCGAGGATGAGGATCAGGGCCAAAAAGATGTAGAGCCCACCTCCGATGTAGCCCATTGCGAATCCCTTCGAGGACACGCGGTCGATGGTCTCGTCGCTGGCGATTTCGGGCAGGTATCCGTCGTAGAAGACGTTGGCAGCCACGAACCCGAACTGGCTCCCCAAGAACACGAGCATGAACAGCGCAACCGACCCGTCGGGAACGAAGGGAACCGCCATTGTGAACAGGGCTCCGGCCGTGGCGAAGACTTTCAGGAAGCGGCGCTTGGCGGCCACGTAGTCGGCGACCGCCCCGAGCACCGGCATAGCCAAGAACAGGACGAAAGCTCCTATCGAGACCACCGCCGCCCAGATGGTCTCGCCGGACAGACCCCGCCAGCCATCCTCGGGAACGATGGTGCTGGTGAAGAAGGCGGCCACGATGGCCCCGGCGGTGGTGATGTACGCCGAGTTGGCCCAGTCGTACATCGCCCATCGCAAGATCGTCTTTCGATCGTTCCTGATAGCTGTCGCCACCGAGTCTCCCTTGCGAGTTCCGCTCCGTCTGGCGAGGTTACTGGCGGGGGATTGCCCGTGCTGGATCGTGGTCGGGTCAGCGGGGTGGACGGGAGGCGGTGGCCATGGCGTCGGCGGCACTCGCTCGGAACCGTGCCTGGGCAATGCGAACCAACGGGCTTGCGAAGCGTGCCGCCCCGACCGGCCGTGATACGGAATCGATCTCGAACGTCACTGCTCCGCCGGCGAGTTCGAAGGCCACCGACAGGCGTTCCTGTCCGCTGACCGGGTGCCCTACCAGGGCGTCGATGGTCACAGCGCACCTGTGTGGGGCATCGACGACATCGAGGACCCTGACCGGAGAGCTGACCCACAGCGGCCATATCCGGCTGTTCACCGTGTGGCTTTGGCCGGCTTGGAAAAGGCGATCGGTGCCTTCGATCGACACCCACGGGAGCTCGAACGGGGTTCCTGCCAGCAAGGCGTCTCTGGCGCGCAGATACCAGTCATGGCCTGTTCCGATGCGAGCCTTGAGCCGGTGTCTGCGAAAGCCGGACGGCGGTGGCTCGAGGTCGACCAGGTCTGGGGGTTCGAAGTTGGTCGGAGTCGAAGGATCGATCTGGCCCGGTCTCGGGCGGCGGAGGGATATCGGTGGCATGTGTGCATTGTCGCGGGTTTGCCGGCTGATGGAATAGCCTTGCCGAGATGCGCTCCG
>CALCCX010000567.1 GCA_937900165.1 uncultured Acidimicrobiia bacterium
TTTGGGTTTATTGATTTTTTTTTTTTCCAGCAGAAGACGGCATACGGGATATATCAGTTGGGCTGGAGTTCAGACGTGTTCTCTTCCGATCTGACCGGTCGTCGACCGAAAACCTCAGTCGTAGGCCCCCACCAGGTAGGTTCGGCCTTCTTTCACTGTTCACAGCATGGCTCCGGCAGAGGTGACGATCTGATACACGTCGAACGGTCCTTCTGATTTCCACCATTTGCCGATCCGTCGCCAGGGTCCCGCCCAGCTCAGTACCGGTTCCCAGCGGCTCCCAAGGCGGACCCTGACCGGGAGGCCTGCGTCCCATTCGACCTCCAACAGTTTCGGTTCTGGAGGGATCAGGGTGGGTGCAGGGTCTGGGATTCGACCTGGCCATGGGGCGTCGAGTTCCCGCTCCAGATCTGGCTCTTCTTCTCCCCAGCGATGCCACCGCACCCGATCCTGTGGGTCCCTACCCCCCTGAGGTCTGGCCTCGAGCACCGCATCGGGACCGAGGATCGCCTGGGCACGTGACACGGCCCGTTCCGCCTCGACCCGGGCCGCCACGTCTTCGAAGAGGGCGAGTTGGCGTCCCTCGTCAGACAGGTCGGCGGGCGCCAGCCGCAGCCGGATGAGGCCGCCGGGAATCCCGGCCGACTCGATCCAGGCCCGCAGTTGCCACCACACCCGATCCGACAGTGATTGTTCGTCGAAGGGATCGGCACTGCGCCAAACCCTCGTCCTGATCTTTCCGTCGGCGGCTTGGGCCTCCACCTCGACCCGATGCGGGGCGATCCCGTATGGCTGAAGGGCGACGAGGAGCCGGTTGGCAACGGAACGAGCCGCAAAACCCACCTGGTCGAGGAGTTGCAGTGGCTCTTCGTAACGTTCCTCGGCGTCAAGGTCCGGCGGGATGTCGCGGGGGGTTGGGATACGATCCTCCCCGCTGGCCAGCCGATGGGCGGCGAGTCCTTGCGACCCGAACCGGGAGGCGATCGTCTCGCGGGGCAACGCGGCCAGTTGGCCCAGAGTCGTGACCCCCAGCCACCTGAAGGTGGCCACCATGTCATCACGGTCGAGGGAGGACACATCCAATTCCGCGACAAAAGCTGCGTCGTTTGTGACTATCAGCGTCGAATCGGTGGAGCGGGCTGCCCAGTGGGCGGCGAATGGGCCATCTGCCACGCCAAGCCGTCCCCCAGGCGCCACCCCATCGAGCTCTTTGGCGATGCGTTCGATGAGCGAGTCCTCGCCCCTGTAGTACTTCACTGCCCCCGAAATGGGAACGAACAGCCAGCCTGGCTCGACGACCTCGACCCGCGGGATGAGACCCTCTACCACCGCCAGAACCGGCTCGAACCTGACCGTTTCTGCGCCCAGGTCACGGTCGAGCGATTTGGCGGTTGGACACAGACCCTCGGCCTGGCGACGGTCCATGCCAGGGACCACCCCTGCGTCGCGCGCCAGATCGTTGACGGCTGCCACCAATGGCCGACCGTCTCGTGTCCCTACGACGAAAGCCGGATCATCCGACTGCGCGTCTGGCCGTCTGAGCGGCCAGTCGGGATACCACACGCACAGCGTGCGTCCCATCATCCTCCACTTCGATCCTGCGTCGCATCCCTGACACACCTTTGCCGGTTAGTTCTATCCGAACCTTTCTGGCTTCGAGGCGCCCATGGCCTGCGTCAGGGCCTTCCCATTCGACACCGACCGCCTTGACATCGAGATAGGAAATACCGGCCGGCAGGGTTCCTTCGAGCGGCCTGAGGATCAGTGCCGAATCCCTGGCTCTGGCCAGAGCGGCCAGCCGCCTGATCACCTGGTCGTGGATACCGTTGGGGATCTCGGCGTAGATCGTCCGTACCCCTTCGATCAGCGCCGCCATCACCTTGGGCCACATCAGCGGGTCGTCGCAGTGGAGAATGGTGAGTTTGTCGACCACCACCCCTACCTCCCACGCAGCCACCGGGCACAGCCAACCCCTCACATCAACCGCGACCACCGGAGCCTTCTCAGACGCAGACGCGAGCATCGTCAGCCCGAGCCGAGTCAATCCGAGACCGGTAGGACCTTCCATGGCGATCACCCGCCCCGGCTGGGCCACCAGCAGTCGACTATCACCCGTCTCAGAGGTCCCCGGCTCCCATTGCAGCTCGGTGACACGATCGCCGAGTGCTGCTGCCAGCTTGGCTGGAATCGCCTGGCCCATGGATTGGTTTGCCTCCGAAACATCCCGATCGTTAGGACAAACCGCCAGAACTGCGGCCGCCATCACGTCCTCCACCTCTTTGCATGACCCATCCTTCAGCGCGAAGGATGGACCTATCACCCTATCGAACATACGTTCGATCCACAAGAGGGCCGTTCGGCCTAACGGCCTCACTAACCGAGTTTGCTTCACAAACTCGCGGGTCAGTCCTCGAGCTCTTCGACCGTTTTGGGCCAATCTTCTTTTAGGAGGCGGCTTAGGGAGCGGTCGGCTAGGAGCTTGCCGCCGGTTTGGCAGAGATCGGAAGAGCGTCGTGTAGGGAAAGAGTGTAGATCTCGGTGGTCGCCGTATCATTAAAAAAAAAACAAAA
>CALCCX010000568.1 GCA_937900165.1 uncultured Acidimicrobiia bacterium
TTCACCAAGCGGCTTGCGGTCTATGGCAAGACCGATGAGCCCTGTGATGTCTGTGGTCGCCCGATCCACCAGATCACGGTCCGCCAACGCTCTACCCACTTCTGCGCCCGTTGCCAAAGGCCGCCGCAGGTGTAGAGAGACACGGATCCTGCCACCGCCGGCCTTTGCGCTTGTGGTCGCACTGGAGCTCCCTCGACCACCCCCCCTGTGATACGTCGCCGTCAGCGTTATGGGAGGGATTTCAAGATGAGATGGGCTGCCGTTCTCCTCATTGCTGGTTTGATAGTCGGCATTCTGTCGGCAGAACCTGCCGCCGCCCACACGTGCGACGGGACATGGTCCTGTTCTCACGGTGATCCTGTAGGCATCCCGGGAGACGATGGAGACTGGTGGCGCCACTGGCCCAACGCCGACCGAGGTTGGCATTTCAGCGGATCCGGTATCAGTGCAGCGGAGCGACAGGTACTGCGTCTCGGTCGCGATCAGTGGACGGCCGGTCACACACTCGATGCAGACGAGGACGCCGCAGCCCCGAGCCACGTTACGAGCACCACGAACTGTTACATCGCGTGTACAACGGTCACTGATGGCGCGAACAGCCACATCACAAGGTTTACTCTCAACTTCGATTCGTCGTTCGTGTTCAATCTCGCGTTTTCGTCCAGTCATGGATGGGCCACTAATCTGGACCGCCGATCAGTCGTCACCCACGAGTGGGGTCATGCCGTCGGTTTAGGGCATTCGACGCGAGGCTACGGGCATGACTGCACATCGTCGAGCACAGTTGGTACCTTCGCAACGATGGCGCAGGGGAACTGTCTCAACCCTGGGCATCAGGAACAGCGAAGCATCGACAACCGAGACGTGTACGGTCGGTGTCAGATCTACTCACACGCACACGGATGGGGGTGCTGAGATGCAGAACAAACCACGAAGACTCGCGGCAGTTACGGCGATGATGCTGGTCCTGTCGGCTTGCGCCGTGGGTAGCCCTGAGTCAGGAGTCGCGCCACCCTCACAAACAGGAGACGTTTTAGTAGCGGAAGTTGCGACCGACCAGATTGTGGCGACGGACGTTGTGTCTGCAACTGAGGAGGGTTCGCCTGCCGCCTCTCGCGGTCCCATGGAGCAACCGCTGGTGTTTCCGGCAGACGGCGTTACCGCGATGGCTCCTGGGCTGTCCGGCGGATCCTACGGCGGTGGTATTCCGATTGCCGCGATCGCTGAGGCCGCCGATGTGGGGCTGGGGGTGACGGTCGTTGATATTCGACCGGCAATTCTGAACACCGCCTCGGGTGAATGGGACCCTCCGCCGGATCGAACCGCAGCCCAGCTTCACGATGACTTTGCTCTGTTGATGCCGTACACAGTTGTTGCCATGAGAGTCGATGAGGTGTTGGGTGTTCGGTCGTCCTCCCCGGAGGTCAAGGTGGGTGACGTAATCGAGGTGTGGTTCCTCGGTGGGTCGAAGGCTGTGACTGTCAGCAAGGAGCAAGCGCTGGCGATCGGTCTTGACGGCGAAGTCGATCCCGCCGCCGAAGACAAGGCCGCGGCAGAGGGTTCGGTCGCGGAGCCTGCGGAAGTGACCGGTGATCTGGCGTTGTCAGTAGAGATGGCGTATTCCGTGTACTTCGAGGAGGGAGATTCCCTTATCTTCTTTGGCCGCATGGCTCCTCGGCCCACCAACTCGACCACTCCGCTGACCGATCCTGTGATGTGGAGTCTTGTCCCCCAGGGGGCCGGCGTGTTCATCACAGATGCGTCGGGTCAACTCACCGCCGCCACGACGTCACGCCGGGGAGCCGATATTACCGAGCTGTTCGACATCGCTAGGTCGCTTGCAGAGGCGACCGAACTGTCGCAACCCGTCGGGTTTGATGGAAGCTAAGTCGCCTGACTCTCAGCCGACGTGTTCGCCGATGGCAGCGGTACGAGCCGCTTTTCGTCCCTGGTGTAGCGGCGATGAGAATATCAAACGTGTAATTTGGTTGCTACACTCTTTTCGTGCTTCTCAAGACGCTCTCTCTCGCAGGTTTCAAGTCATTCGCCGATCGTACGCGTCTGGATTTTGAGTCCGGTGTCAACGTTGTGGTTGGGCCGAACGGTTCCGGCAAGTCGAATCTCCTCGATGCTCTCGCATGGGTCATGGGCACTCAAGCAACTCGCGTTC
>CALCCX010000569.1 GCA_937900165.1 uncultured Acidimicrobiia bacterium
CTCGTCGAGCACTATCACCGAAAGTGGCAGCCGTTGGCCGGTGTGTTCCTTTTCTTCGAATGTTTCGGCCAGCAAGGCGCCGACCACGAATCGCTGGCCTAGATCGTGCAGCGACTGGATGCCGACGACGGTCACCTGGGCGGCTTGGCGGTCGATGCGCCGACTTTCACCCGACTTGATGAGGTGTCCGAGTCGATGCTGGGCAGAGTAGAGGCGTCGCATGAACGCCGAAATTGTGCCGCCCTGAGTGCGTCCGGACCATGCCCGGTCCGGCTCTTCGCCGTCGATCGGTTCGAGGAACTCTTCGAGCGCGTCGACGATGGAGTGGAGGTCGCTCAACACCCGCTCGCCCTGGTCAGGTGTGACCGATTCGCCGGCCGACCACCCTCCGGATGGGGGTTGGCGGAGCACCACGGCCCCAGGTTGGCCCGCTACGTCCACTGCCCACCGGGTGAGCTGCACCCGCACCCGCTCCTCGACGAACGCCAACTGGTTGCGAGCGTCTGACGCGTCTGTGAACAGGAACCGCAGCAGGCCCTCGTCGATGAATTCGCGGGGTGTCCAGGCAAATGCGTCCACGCCTTCGAGCCGGCCTCCGGTGTCCGGCACCACCACGTCGCCGGATTGGCGGCGGGGAGGTGCCCAGAAACTGACAGATGGGAAGGGGACCGGAGGCACGCCGAGCCGCCCCCAGGCAGCGGCCGCGGCTTCGTCCAGGTAGCGGTTGGGTTTGTCCAGCCACAGCAGGTCCTCGCCTTTCACGTTGAATACGAGCACCCGCAGATTGGCCGCTGCGTCTCCCACGATGTCAGGGCGGGAGGTCAGCATGCGCAGGAAGAACAGGGCGTATGAGGTCTTGGTGGCGACGCCCGAGATACCGGAGATGGACATGTGGCCGCCCTTGCGTCCGTCGAAGAAGTCGAGGTCGGCGAACACCGGCTCGTCGTCTCGACCTATCCCGATTGGCAGCGGCCTGCCCATCTCGTCGACGTACAGAGCCTTGTCTCGCTGGTCACCCGATGCCCGATAGACCATCTGGCCGGGGTCTGGGGCGACCCACAGCTCAGGGTCGACCCGAGTGACGGCGACCTGGGCGCTCCGCACTTTCTCGGCAGGCAGGGTTCCCTCTTCGGCGATCCGGAACGTGTCGGATTCGAAGGAGGCCCCTTCGAAGATGCCCTGCGATTCGGTGACCACCCCGTAGGTGCGCACCTCGCCCCGCTTGGGCACCTCGGTGCGCACCAGGACGAGGTCGTCGAGTTGGAGATAGTTGTCGCCGTCGAGCACGACTCGGAATTCGGCGGTCGAAGAATGCTCGCTCGCCAGGACCCTGCCGACCTGTTCTTGTTCTCTCATCCACCCACCACGCTTGCCCGCCGTTCGGAGCCAACGGCTCCCCGCAGCGCACGATAGACCATCGCCTGATCACCGAGGCGATCCCGCACGGCCCTTTCGAGCGCCCCGATGGGTACGAGATTTTGGGGCGCCCTCGGGTCGACATGTCCCTTTGACGCGACGATTGGCAAGAGGGCAGCCGTCCGGTCGGCCAACCCGACCGCGTCATCTATTCCGAGAGCAGCCGGCGCCTCGCAGCGCACGATGGCGGTCCAAGAATGTGCGTCAGGCAGATCGTCGAGCCGCAGGTACCACGAGTAGCGCGGGTACTGCGCGTCGATGAGGAAGATCGGGGTCCGCTCCCCCGCTTTCAGACGGCCGATCAGCGCCTGGTGTTCGGGGCCGAGGTAGCTGACCCGATGGGTTTTGATGAATCCGACGACCGGCTGGGCCCGCAGTTCGTTGATCGGCCCGTCCGCGATGACAAAGGTGCCGGTCGAAGCCAAACCTGCAGACAAATCTGCCTCGGCTCGCCGCATCCGGGTATGCAGGTGGGCGATGAGTTGACCGGGGTCGTCTGAGGCAATCGACTCCGCCACAACGCTGAGCCCCCGCACAGGTGGCAGTTCCGGCTTGATACCCCCTCCGAGGATGGCGAGGCGTTCGACCAGCACATCGCCAACCGTGGAGCGAGGAATGGTGCGGTCCCACCTGGTCGCTCCGACCGCGAACGCGCCGACAATGCCAGGCACGATCCCATCTGCCAGGTCGTCGAAGGTGAGCCGAGCCTCAACCCGACGAACCCCGTCCACAAACAGAACGTGTTCCACCCCATCGTCTACCCCTGGACGCGCCGACCAGTCCCCGCCCTCAACAGACGGATCGATCGGCGACGCAGCCATACGCTCATCAGAAATATCAAGCGGCGCCCCATACTCGGGCGACCACCCCTCAACATACAAACCGGACATACCACCAGGTTAGAGACGGTGTGTGACAGAAACGGACAAATGAGCAGACACCCATGGTCCTCTAGATCACAGCCAGTCAAGCCATACGACTGGGAACCAGGCTGAGTACCCATTCAGGCCCGAATGAGTAGCGCGTTCAGCGCTTGCCTCCTTGACGATGGGGGCGCCCGCCATTGGGGAGAGTGCTCTGAAACCCATAATCGGACTAGCCGCGGCCGTGGCAGTCGTCGTAGCCGGATTGGTCATATTCGTGTCGCAGCCTGGCGACAACAACGCCGCGGTCAGCTCGACAATAGAGCCACGCTCGGCAACCACCACCACGACAACGATCACCACCACGACAACGATCACCACGACCACCACCGCGGTCGTGCCGGCTGCGCCACCTCCATCGACACTGCCAGATGAGCCGGTGATCAGTCGCAACGCCGATTGCCTCGTCGGCAGTTGGCTACTCGACTCAGACGCCTTCCTCGACGCCGTCTTCGAGGCAGCCGCTCCCGATGTGCAGACCCAAGCAACCTTTGAGTACGGCGGCGGCACGTATACGCTCGAGATCCGCTCGGACCTGACCTACGACTCCGAACGCACGGACTGGGAGATGATCTTCATCACGGACGAGGGGACTGTCTTCAGCACGTTCAACGGCGGTCAATCGGGCAGGCTCGTCGTCGATGGCGACAGCGTCAGCTGGGACGAGGAGTCGGCGGCGGTCACCATCAAACTGGAGGTGGAGATCGCCGGCGAACGCCAGGAGCTGCCCATCGGGGGTGAACAGACCGTCAACACGCAGGCGATCGACGGGACCGGCACGTTCTCGTGCAACGGAGACGTGCTCACCGCGACCAATGAAGGCATCACGACGATCTGGAATCGACAATCCAGAGGCAGCTGACGAAAGCGCCAACCCATATGGCAGACTGCTGCGATGCCTACCTCGGCACGCACACGCTCAGCGATCTTCGACAGGGTCAACGACCACCTGGATGAGGGTGGCGGTGCGCTGCTCACTGGCGACATCGGAGTCGGCAAGTCGCACTTCGCCCGCGCTATCGAAGCATGGCGGACGTCTGACCACATCGAGCTGCTCATCGGTTCGCCGGCCATCCGTTCGATTCCGTTCGCAGCAAGTGCCCACCTCTTGCCCGACCGGGCCACATCAGATCCGCTTCGCCTGCTGCAGCTGGCCCGCCGAGCCCTGAAGGAACGCTCCGGCAGCCGCGATCTCGTCGTCGTCGTGGACGATCTCGACCAAGTGGATACGGGAACGATGGCTCTGGTCCACCAGCTCGCCGTGGACCGAGCCGCTGCGGTCGTCGCCACAGTGCGCTCGAGCGAAGCGGGAAACGAGGGGATCGCGGCGCTGTGGAAGGACG
>CALCCX010000570.1 GCA_937900165.1 uncultured Acidimicrobiia bacterium
GGTAATGTGATGAACCTAAAGATTGCACCGACCATCTGCCAGGTTTGTTGTTACTGACGTGCCACCGGTGACGATGTTCTGTTTTCTTTCATATTATGACTTTTTTTTTTTTTTTCAAGCAGAAGACGGCATACGAGATATATCAGTGTGACTGGAGTTCAGACGTGTGCTCTTCCGATCTCAACCGGCCAGTAGGCCACCGCCCAGACTCGGTCGAATACTCCCTCCCACCCGAATCTCGCGGCAAGACCAGCACCAAACCTCGGTCCGAGGACAAGCAGAGGCAGAAGCAGACCTGACCCGATGACCCCACCCACCGTCATCCCCAATGCCAGTGCCCTGCGACGAACCCAGCTCGTATGAACGTCGCGGTCATACGCGATCGTCACAGTGCGGACGATCACGTCGGCCGCTCGACTGCCAGACCACAAGAGAAAAAGAACACCGATTGTCACCACGTCCGCCCGACCGGATTCGAGCAGAGAGTCGAGAGGTTGGGTCAGATTGGCGACGGTTGATTCGGTGAGAAAGGTGGCCGCGCCGTCCACGATCGCAGTCCTGACCTGCATGACGACCTGCTCCCCAAGCGCCTGCGCCACATAGCCGGCTACGCCGAGCACCACCAGCAAAAGTGGGGGGAGCGCCAGCACAACAAAGAAGGCCACTTCGGCTGCCAATCCGGGAACACGGTCGGCGATCGAGTCGCTCACCGTGCGCTTGACAAGCTCGACGGCTGCCGATATCGGATGGGACGTTTCAGAAGTCACCGCGAGAACGGTAATGGGTCAGCCCGTTCCTGCTGCTTCACACGATCATCGTGGACGACCTGGAGCCAAGCCTCAGCAGCAGAGTTCGGCGAGTTCCAGGTTCATTTCGCCGAGTCGTTCCTCGGCGATCGAGTAGTAGACCCACCTACCTCGCTGCTCGCGCTTGAGGATGCCGGCTTCAGCCAGAATTTTCAGGTGATGGCTGACGGTCGGCTGACTCAGAGGTACATGCTCCTCGAGATCGCAGACGCACAGGGCCTCTCCGCTCTTGGCGATGAGTTGGAGCATTGTCAGCCGATGGGGATCACCGAGCGCCTTGAACGCCGAAGCAGCCTTGGAGACGGCCGCTTCGTCGATCGGCGTTTCAGCAGTGACAGAACAACAGGCGGCTTTGACAGGCGTGGCGGTCATGGAAACCAAAGGCTATCAGGACAGCAACTCTTTGAGAGCACGGCGCGCGGGGGTGGTCCAACAAGACGCTAACTTGGCATCTGTTGTTTGATCCCAAGGAGAACCATGTCGCGTCCCATCCGTCTAGCGCTCCAGGTCCATCCACAGCACGCCGACTATTCGAGCATTCGGCAAGCAGCTGTGACCGCCGAGGAAAAGGGCGTTGACATCGTCTACAACTGGGACCATTTCTATCCCCTGTACGGAGAGCCGGATGGTATGCATTTTGAATGCTGGACCATGCTGGCCAGCTTCGCAGAGGTCACCGAAACAGTCGAGATCGGCGCGCTGGTGACCTGCAACAGCTATCGGAACCCGCAGCTCCTCGCAGACATGGCAAGAACGGTCGACCACATCTCGGATGGACGGCTGATCCTCGGGATCGGTTCCGGCTGGTTCGAAAAAGACTATGAGGAGTACGGCTACGAGTTCGGGACCGCGCCGAGCCGCCTTCGCGACCTGGACGCGGCGATGCCGGTGATCAAGGACCGCCTGTCAAAAGTCAATCCGACTCCGGTCCGAAACATTCCGATACTGATCGGTGGAGGGGGAGAGAAGGTCACGTTACGCATCACGGCAGAGCACGCCGATATCTGGCATGGATTCGGGGAGCCAGAGACCATCCGTCACAAGAACGGGGTCCTGGACGAGTGGTGCGCCAAGGTGGGTCGTGATCCTGGCGCGATCGAGCGTTCGGTCGGATGTGATATCGACAAGCTCGATTCGATGGCCGACGCCTTGGTCGAAGCGGGAGCGAACCAGATAAGCCTCAGCATCGGTGGACCAGATTACGACCTCGCGTTCCTGGATGAATGGATCGCCTGGCGAGACCAGCAGAACCGCTGAACTCCGCCCCTCCCGCCCGCCTTCGATAGAAAGCCAGGCGCCAAGCACCCACTACCCTCCCCGGCCGATGCTCATTCTTGGAATAGTGCTCATCATCGCCGGGATCGTCGTCCTTTGGCTGGCTGCCGACCCCTTCGTTGTTGCTGCCGCCCGCCTAGCCCACATCTGGGGGATTTCTCCCATTTTGATCGGGGCATTGGTCATCGGCTTCGGCACCTCTGCACCCGAACTACTTGTCAGCACCATCGCAGCATTGAACAACCGGTTGCCGGCAGCGGTCGGAAATGTCGTGGGATCCAACGCCGCAAACCTCTCTTTGGTCCTCGGGGTGAGCGCCCTGATCTCACCGGTGGTCGGGCATTCGCGAACGATGCGACGAGAAGGCTCATTGACCTTGTTGGCAATGGCCGCAGTCGTGCTTGTGATGTGGGACGACGCACTAGACCGCGTCGAAGGCCTTTTTCTACTGGGGGCGATGGTTTTGTCTGCCATCTTGATCGTTTTCTGGTCGCGGCGAGAGGCACAAAGGTCGGGAGTCGCCCTCGACATCGAAGGGGTAGAGCCAGGCGAGCACTATCGGATCGCCCGCGAGCTGCGGGTCGCAGGCTTGGCCATAGTCGCGATCGTGGTCGGGGCGGCTCTGCTCAACCAAGGTGGCCAGTTCGTCGCCGACGAACTGAACCTGAGCGGCGGCTTCGTGGGAGCCACGATCTTCGCCCTGGGAACCAGCCTCCCCGAGCTGGTCACGGCGATCGCGGCAGCCAGGCGAAATGCCAACGACCTGGTGATCGGCAACGTGCTCGGATCGAACATCTTCAATTCGTTTCTGGTGGTTGGAGTCTCGGCTACGGTCGGGCCAGGCCTCCTCGCCCAACGCCGGATCAACGAGATGTTCGTGATGATGGGAATCGGAGTGTTGGCCGTAGGACTAACCGTTTCTCGTGACCGACTGTCACGACCGCAAGGACTCCTACTGCTCGGCGCCTACGCAGGCTTCATTGCCACTACCGCCCAACTCGCGTCTGCCTGAGCGATCAGTCGACTTCTTCGTGTGTCGATTCTGAATCATCTCCGGCCTGACCAACGATCAGGTTCGCTCCTCTGGCGGCGTCGGCCTCGACGCTGACCAATTCACCCCTCTGACCAATCCGCACGACTATCACCGCCGCGATCACAGCTGCACTCAAAGCCGACCACTGGCTCCACGTCAGCGGACCAAGGGTCGAGTCTCCGCCGACATCCAACGAGAGCCGGGTGAAATCGACCAGGAACCTCTGAAGCCCGTACCAGACAATCCATCCGAAAAACACCTGTCCGTACCGCAACTTCCAGCCTGATCGGTTGTACGCCCAATACAGAGCTCCAAACAACACGAGTGCACCGATCAGATCATAGAGGGCGGTTGGGTGGTAGACACCGCACAATCCATCGGCATTCGGGGTTGAGACACATTCCAGCACGTTGTGCATTGGGGCCAGGTCGTAGCCGGGCTTGACACCGAAACCGAGAAAGAAGTCGGTCGGTCCGCCCAGATGCTCGACAATCGCGAGGTCACCTATCCGACCGACGATTGTGCCAACGACAAGACCGAAGGTCGAGATATCTAGAACGGGCAGGACCGCCAGTCCAACCTTTTTCATTCGATAGGTCCCCGCCAGGATGCCGCCGGCAAAACCACCAAGGATCGAGAAGTTGCCCAGGGACCAGAACTCAGTTATATCGAATCCGTTGTCAGCAAAACTGGCTGGGATCGTGAGCCACCGAGCCCCGACGATCGCGCCAACCAGACCCCAGGTGAGCACCGACTGGTATTTTTAGATCGGAAGAGCACACGTCTGAACTCCAGTCACACTGATATATCTCGTATGCCGTCTTCTGCTTGAAAAAAAAAACACCACCCCCCCCCCCCTCCCCCCCGCCCCAACCTGCTGTGTCATACCACCTCACACTCTTACTCTCTTACAGCTGCACTACACCGTCCTCCCGCCACTTACCCTGCAAT
>CALCCX010000571.1 GCA_937900165.1 uncultured Acidimicrobiia bacterium
GAGAGGCAACCGTGTCGAGTGTGGTTTAATTTAGATTGAGAATGGCAGCTGGTACGCTGGTATTAACTATTGTAGCAACGGTCGCATATTTTTTTTTTCAAGCAGAAGACGGCATACGAGCTATATCAGTGTGACTGGAGTTCAGACGTGTGCTCTTCCGATCTGATGCTGCTCCGACGACGGCTTCGAAGTAGCCGGGGCGGTTGGTGTCCGGCGGGTTGGCGGCGGCCAGTTCAGATGAGGAGATCCCCGGCATCGTCCGGAGATCGACAACCAGATCAGCCTTTCCGACAAAGCGGAGCCGATCGCCGCCGTGCAGGATTGTGGAAGGGGCCACCGGGACGATCTCCTCTCCGTCCCGCTCGATCGACGCGAGAAACACCCCCGCCAGCTTGCGCAGTCCAGCGACTTCGACAGTCGCACCATCCATCGCTCCTGAGCGGTCAACGACCATGTCGATGATGAACTGCCGGACTTCGTGCTCAGCTTCGGATCGGGCCGAGCGTCTGTTGGGCAAAAGGCGAGGTGCCAGCCAGAGGATCAACACGAGTCCGACCGCGGTGATCGGGACGCCCAACTTGGTGATCTCGAAGAAGCCAATCGGAGCTTCGCCGTTAGCCTGGAGGAGCCCAGAGACGACGATATTGGTAGCGGTGCCCATCAGGGTGAGGGTTCCGCCGAGGATCGCCGCGAAGCTCAGCGGCATTAGGTAGCGGCTGGCGGAGCGGCCATGCCGATCGGCCCAGCGTTCGATCTGGGGGACAAGCATGGCCACGATTGGGGTGTTGTTCAAAAAGCCTGAAGCGAGGGACGTCGGCACGACAAGTCTGGCCAGCGAGCGCCCTGGCTTTGCCCCGTCACCGAGAATGTTGCGGACTGCCGGCGTCAGCGCTCCGCTCTTCTGGACCGCCCTGGCCAGTACGTAGAGGGCGGCGACGGTGATCGGTGCCGCGTTCGAAAAGCCGGCGAAGGCCTCTTCAGGTTCGAGCACTCTGGTGGCGAGCAACGCGACCATGGCCGAGAACATCGCCGCTGACGGAGGCAGCAGACCGCGGATCAGGACGATCAGGACGCCGACTATCACCGCCAAAGTGATCCAACCCTCAACTGTCATCGGCGGTCGTCTCCGTCCCCGGGTGGTGTGTTGACCATGATGATGGACCGGTGATGGCGCACGGTGGCAATCGCCCCCGTCACCGGTCTGGCTACTGCATGTTCGCGGCCTCTACAGGTAGCCCTCCGCCATGAGGTGGTCGAGGATCTGGCCCGCCGCGAGCTCCGGAGTGATCTCGGTGGTGTCGATCACCAGCTCGGCGTCGGTCGGTTCTTCGTATGGATCGGAGATGCCGGTGAACTCGGGGATGATCCCCGCCCTGGCCTTGGCATATAGGCCCTTACGATCCCGGTGTTCGCATACCTCGAGAGGGGTCGAGATGTGCACCAGCATGTACCCACCCTCGACGGAGATCACCGAGCGATTTTGCTCCCGGGGCCCGGCATACGGAGCGATCGGGGCACAGATGGCGATACCGCCCGCCTTGGTGATTTCGGATGCCACGTAGCCGATCCGCTCGATGTTGGTGTTGCGATCCTCTTTGGAGAACCCGAGTTTCTTCGACAGGTTTCGGCGCACGATGTCGCCGTCGAGCATGGTGACCGATCGGCCGCCCCGCTCGAGCAGCTTGACCATCAGGGCGTTGGCCACCGTGGATTTACCCGACCCGGACAAACCCGTGAAGAACACTGTGAATCCCTGCGCCTTGCGGGGGCGGCTGGTCTTGCGTAGTTCGGCCACGACCTCCGGGTACGAGAACCATTCTGGGATGTCGGCACCGTCGGCCAGCCGTTGGCGCAGCTCGGTGCCCGAGATGCTCAGCGTCTCGGTTCCTTCAGGAACTTCATCGATCGGCGTGTAGGTGTCCTGGGAGGGGATGTAGACCATGAGCTTGAACGGCACCATCGTCACGCCCATCTCGTCCTGATATTCGACCATCATCTCCTGGGCGTCGTAGGGGCCATAGAACGCAGTCCCGTTCGAATCTGAGCCAGGACCGGCGTGATCTCGGCCAACGATGAAGTGGCTGACGCCATGGTTCTTGCGGATCAGCGCGTGCCAGACGGCCTCGCGGGGTCCGCCCATTCGCATGGCGAGGGGGAGCAGGGCGACATCGGCGCTGCCATCTGCGTAGCGGGCCTTGAGAGCCTGGTAGACCCTGACTCTGGTGTAATGGTCGACGTCTCCCGGCTTGGTCATGCCGACCACCGGGTGGATGAGCAGGTTGGCACCCTGCTCTGCCGCGGCTCGTATGCACAATTCCACGTGGGCGCGATGCATCGGATTGCGGGTCTGGAAGGCTACGACCTTTGACCAGCCGGCCTCTGCGAAGCGGGTCCTTACCTCGGTCGGCGTCTTGCGCATCGAAGCAAAGTCATAGTGAACGGGAAGCTGGATCGCCTCGACCGTGCCGCCCACGTAGTGCGAGCCTGCGGTATTCATCAGATAGCCGACGGCAGGGTGCTCTGGGTTGGTCGTACCAAAGACCTTCTGGGCCTCGTCTTCCTTGTCCGGCTGCCAGACGTCGCTGACCGTTAGCGCACCGAGCATGACTCCTTCGGCGTCCCGCAAGGCGATCATGTCGCCTGGGTTGAGTTCGGCGGCGAAGCCCTCGTCCACGTCGAGGGTGATCGGCATTGGCCAGAGAGTCCCGTCCGTCAGGTGCAGTCCGTCTCGCACCGACTCGTAGTCGGCCTTGCCGAGGTATCCGGTGAGTGGCGAAAAGCCCCCATTGGCAATCAACTCGAAGTCGCAAACCTGGCGGTCGGTGAGATCCCACGACTTCCAGTCGCGCGATTCGGTTTTCAGTTGCTCGACCCTGGCTTCGTCGACGATCAGGTCGACGAGGGTTCCGCCGTGCGGGGCGATGAGTTGCTCAGCCACGCGGTATCACTCTCCGTTCAATATCAAAGGAATTTCGGGTAGGAAGACGCGCCACAGGCGACGCCTCCCAAGAGTCTACCGAGGTCCGTGCACCGAACAACATCGTCGCATGAGAGGGGCTTGCGAGAGCCGAGACGGGCCCCCTGGTGCTGGATCAGCGCCTAGTCGAGGAACACGGCGATTTCGTCTAGCGGTTTGCGGTTGAGGTCCATGGTCGCTCATTTCGGGGCCGGCTCAGAGTGCGACGCAGGAACGCCATCGGGTTGGGAGTGTGCGGCAAGGTAGCCAGCCCATCAGGTGG
>CALCCX010000572.1 GCA_937900165.1 uncultured Acidimicrobiia bacterium
GCTGCGCCAGTCATCGCCTCTTCGATGGCGGGGATCAGCACGTCGTTGTCCGAGTTCAGTTCGTCGCCGGCCGCGGCAACCACTCTCGCGCCGGTGCGGGTGGCGTTGGACACGGCCGACCAGTCCACAAAGGCGAATCCGAACTCGACCGCCACCACTGAGAGCAGCAGCAGGATCGGGAGCAGGAAGGCCATCTCGACGGTGGCGACTCCGTCTTCTGTGCGGAAGCGCCTCACGGTGAATAGACCTGGGGTTCGAGGCGGTTGGTGACACTCTGGTTGAGGTCGACGCTGTTCCCGAGAATCCCGGTCACATAGTCGTGGGTGAAGACGAGGGTGACCGTAGCCCTGTCGAGGTTGCCGACTTCGACGTTGCGATCCGAAGGTGGCCAACCAGTAGGTGGAATGTATCCGGGGTCGTCTGGATCGGGGCACGGGTCCCACCCACAGGTGGTGGCGGCGTTGTAGGTATATGTGTTGGCCTGCCCGGTGTCGGCGTTGGAGATCCGCACATCCACGAGCGAGTCGATTCCGCTGGCAACCATGGTGCCTTCGACGGTCCGCAACCCGGCGATATCTGCCAACGGATCATCGGCGGCCGAAGCGATCACATTGGCGGCTTCCCTGCTTGCGTTGGACACGGTCAGCCAGTCCTTGAACAGCAGCCCGAACTCGAGAATCCCCAGCAGCAATGGGATGAGGATGAGAGCGAGCACAAACGAGGTTTCCACCAGGGTGGCTCCTTCGTCATCTCTCCTGAGGAGCCGTCCCATCTTGATTCAATCTCCTCAGAGTTCACATATAGTGACTTTGACCGCTGACAGTGGCCACAACTTATCACAGGGGCTACCCTTGTGTTAGCTCTTCTGGAACTTTGTTTTTGTCCCTGGCAGTCGACGGCGCCTGGCCTGCGTCTTGCAAGAATCCTGTGGACAATCGAGCCGGTTCAAAAGTCGAGTCCCGCCGCACCCCAATGGTTCGTTTCTATATCGGCAGAAATCGGCTGGCCTGAAGTGTGTGCTGTCCCCCGTGATCCAGCAAAGCTCCCGCTCACGTGTTGGGTATCACCCAGATCGGGGCTCCCTCGACGTAGGCCCGCCAGGTGGTTGTGTCGGTGACCGGGACCGAGATCGAATAGTTGGCCGTCCACCAACAAGAGGTGCCACAGGAATAGGTGTCAGAAAGCTGGATTTCGCGCCGTCGCCAGGCGCCGTCGTTACTGCTCCCGGCTGGGAACGTCGCCTGGACCACGCCGTTCGGGTCCCTGATCTGCACGGTGCCGCTGCCGAACTCGTCGCCGAGGTCGAACATCTCGATGACCAGGGTCTTGCCCCTGTGAATGTCACTCACCTCGACGAGGTCGTACTGGGCGCTTGATCCGGGGGCGCGGTTGTAGACCGATACATCGCCGATCCCGTACAGGCGAGCGCCGCCGGTGGCTCTGACCGAGTAGCGGTTGAGGCCGGCGTTGCCCAACGGACCTCCCGGTGGCGCAACTTCGACCTGCAGCACGTAGATGCCCTGGCTCGGGTTGGCAACAGTGAGACACCCAGCCGGCGAGCTGAATGGGGGGTACGGATCGGTCTCGAGCACCTGCGCCAGGCGGTTGACGGTGGTGACGCATATCAGTGGGTTGTCGGAGAGGTCGAGAGGGGTGGCGTCGGGGCCAAACAACTCAATGCGAATACCAGGTCCACACGGATCTCCTGGATTTGGATTCCCCGTCCCTGGTCCCCAGGCGTCTAGTTCACAACCACGGTCGCCAGTGCGAATGAAGTCGCTGGTCGCCTGCACGGGCGTGGAGTCATAGCGGAACTCGATGTCGATGAACTCGACAGTGAAGGGGACGCCCCCGTTCGCCTCGATGCCGTATAGGTAGCCGCTTTGCCGATAGTCTGGATTCACGGCGCAGCCCGGGCTGCCGCTTTGCTCACCTGTCGCACAGCGGGACGAGTATGCGTCACCCAAGTCCACAGTGATATCCCGGCCGTGGATGTTGGCCCAGAAGTTCGGTTGACCACCGCCGCACGGTGCAGGGGCGGCGCACGAATTGCCGAACTGGCTCCCTGAACTGCCGAGCGGCAACGGCGGGAAGTATTCAGCGGTGGCTTCTCGAGTTATCGTCTGCGTGTCGAGGCCGAATATCGACAGGAAGAACAGGTCGATGGTCTCGGTGATGGTGACCCGCATACGCGTATCTGCGCCTCCAGGCATTGGCTGGGGGGTAACGGTGGCCGGTGGGTAGCCATTCCTGTTGGCGACGTCGTAGGCGACCGCGCTGGCGGCGGCCGGGTTGACGGGAAGCTCTACTACAGCGGAGAGAGCCGAGGCCTCGGCGGCCCTCTGAATCCGGCTGGAGTTCACGAACATCCATCCGAGGTCGGTCGCGAACGCGGCCATGCCCATCAGCACAACCAACATCAGAGTGACCAGGGGCAGAATTGCCCCGGAGTCCTCGCCAATGGGTTCGAACCTGGTGGCCGTCTTCCTCCGCATCGTTCAGCTCCCGCCGAAATCCGGCTCGAGCCGTACAATTTGGGTGTCCGACCAGGTCGGATTGGTGCCAGACCAGAAGTCGACCACCCAATCGTGGGTGAAACTGATGCGCACCCCGATCATGTCGGGGTTGGCGAGGCTCGTATTGCGGCTCCCCTCAACAAAATTGCACGGGAAACACGCCCATCCCGGGCTCGTGTACACGTTGGTGGCTCCCGAAACCACATTGAAGACCTCGATGGTGACGATGGTGGCTCTTGGCGCCTCCTTCATCGCTTCGACCACCGCAGGGATGAGCACAATCTGGTCCGCACCGGGTTTGTCTCCGGCCGCGCTGACCACCCGTGCTGCGGTGCGGGTGGCGTTCGACGTTGCAGACCAGTCGACGAAGGCGAATCCGAACTCCACTGCCACCACCGATAACAGAAGCAGGATTGGGAGCAAGAAGGCCACCTCAACCGTGGCCACGCCGTTCTCATCCGATTCAACGGCGCTGTTGTTGAGTGAGCCGGCGGTGTTCGGCCCGGCGAATACGTAAACGGTTTTCCCTGGCAAAGGATCGCCGCTCTCGTTGGTGAGCAGAACTTCCACCACGCCCACTTGACCTTGTTGCAAAAGCGACGGGGTCACCGTGATGTTACGTACCACAACAGAATTGTCCGTACTGACCGGCCCGCTGCGAGCGCCGATCAAGAGGACAACTGCACCAAGACTCAGCGTGCCCAGCCAATGCCCCGCGCGAAC
>CALCCX010000573.1 GCA_937900165.1 uncultured Acidimicrobiia bacterium
AGAGCACTTGTACACGGCGTCGGATATGGTGTATTGCAGTAGACTTAGCTTTTTGTTTTTTACTGATACGGCGACCACCGAGATCTACACTCTTTCCCTGCACGACGCTCTTCCGATCTTCATCAACGACGATACCGAGCGCCAGGATAAAGGCGAACATCGACACCAGATTGATCGAAGCGTCAAAAATTGGTAGAAACAAAAGCGTGCCCAGAAACGCCGTGGGAATGCCAACCGCTACCCAGAAGGCGAGCTTGTATTCCAGGAAAAGGCTGAGCACGATCAGCACCAGGACGAGGCCGATGAAGCCGTTCTTCAGGAGCAGGTTCACGCGACCGCGAAAGCTTTCCGAGCGATCGTTCAACGTGACTGCCTGGATTGCCTCGGGAAGGGTTGCCATGGCCAAAGGAACAGCGCGCTTGACCGCATCGGAGACGGAAATCGGGGTCTCAGAGCCGACGCGAAAGATATTCAGGCGGATCGACGGTTTGCCGTCGAAGGTCGCTACCACGTTGCGGTCGGAAAAACCTGAGCGCACTTCAGCCACATCACCAAGGCGGAGCACGGTGCCACGGCGCTCGGCGATGAGTGGAATCAGGGCGAACTCGCTGGCTGCGTCGCGTCGATCGGCCAGCCGACCTCCATACCAACTTCCCAGCGAGATGCCTGCAAGCACCGTCCCGATTATCCCAGTGAAGGTTTGGAGAGTGACGCCCAGGTACGGGGCCAGCAGTCGCCCCGCCAAGATCTCGAGGACCAGGATCGCCGCCGAGGTCCCGAAGACGAGCGAGCCGGCGACTACCGCTGAAATTGGACGAGGCGGGGAGGTATCAGGCATTTCGACAGGCTAATTCTGGTCATGGGCATATCGCCAAATGGGGCCTAACCGGCAAGCGCGTCGCAGGCATACTGCTGTTATGGCTCACATTGATCTATTCACCATCATCGTCGGCGATTACGATGAAGCGATCGACTTCTTCGTCGATGTGCTCGGGTTTGAACTCGTAGAGGATTCTCCGTCCGCGACGAACGACGGGAGGCCGAAGCGGTGGGTCGTCGTCCGTCCCCCCAACGCAACAACCGGAATTCTGCTGGCACGAGCGGATGGAGCGCGACAGGATGCCGCGGTCGGGAGCCAGGTGGCCGGTCGAGTCGGGTTCTTTCTTCGCGTTGACAACTTTGAGCAAACCTATGACCGGATGGATTCGGCGGGGGTTGTGTTCCTGAGCCAACCACACAATGAGGCCTACGGCCGGATAGCCGTGTTCCTAGATGTCGCGGGCAACCGATGGGATCTTCTGGGGCCTTCGGAGTATTGAGCCCACAGGGGACTCGAGTCGGGACGAGACGACTGCTCTGAGCCGAATTCGCTCGGCGTTCCTCGCATTGTGTGAGATGTGGGAGACTCCGTAACCTAGATGCCCAAACAGACGTGGACCTTGGTATGAGCGACACAAACACTGCCTGGACGCCTCACTCCTGGCAATCAAAAACCGTGATGCAGCAGCCGGTCTATGCAGACGAGGCGGAACTTGCCCGAGTCGTTGGCGAGCTGTCCTCCCTTCCTCCTCTGGTGACATCGTGGGAGGTCGAATCGCTCAAGAACCAACTAGCGGCCTGCTCCAAAGGCCAAGCGTTTCTCCTCCAGGGTGGCGATTGCGCAGAAACGTTCGAATCTTGTCGTCCGGATGCCATTACCTCACTGCTCAAGATCATGCTCCAGATGAGCCTCGTGCTCACTCATGGGACTCGCCGCAAGGTCGTGCGGATCGGCCGGGTAGCGGGCCAGTACGCCAAGCCGCGGTCGGCTGATGAGGAGAAGCAGGGCGACGAGGTGCTGCCAACCTATCGTGGAGACCTGATCAATCGCTCTCCCTTCACCAAAGAGGACCGCACTCCAGACCCGAAGCTCCTTCTCAGGGGCTACGAGCGGGCCGCCCTCACCTTGAATTTCATCCGCGGGTTGATCGACGGGGGTTTTGCAGACATTCATCACCCTGAGTATTGGGATCTCGATTTCGTTGATCAATCTCCAATGAGCGCCGAATACAAACGACTGGTCGATGGCATCAAGGATTCACTCGAATTCATGGAAAATGTGCTCGACACTCCAGAAGAGAGCATGAAGCGGGTGGAGTTCTTCACCAGTCACGAGGGCCTGGCTTTGCGCTACGAACAAGCTCAGACAAGAACCGTGCCGAGGCGGGATGGCTACTACAACCTGGCGACCCACTTTCCATGGATTGGGATGCGTACCGCCCAGATCGACGGTGCCCACATCGAGTACTTCCGCGGCATCCGCAACCCGATCGGGCTCAAGGTTGGTCCGACCATGGACCCCGAGTGGCTCACCCATCTCATCGACATCCTGCATCCGGACGACGAGCCCGGCCGGTTGACACTCATCACCCGCCTTGGCGCATCGAAGGTGCGCGACCTCCTCCCCGACTTCATCGACACGGTGGCCGCCACCGGCAGGACGGTGAATTGGGTGGTCGATCCCATGCACGGCAACACCGAATCCACCGCCACGGGGATCAAGACCCGCCAGTTCGACAACATCCTCGGAGAGGTGCAGGCATCCTTCGACGTCCATTCGACCAGAAGCAGCGTGCTGGGCGGTATCCACGTCGAGATAACCGGCGACGACGTGACCGAGTGCCTCGGTGGGGCTAGAGGGCTCAGCGAGGCCGACTTGGAGCGGGCCTATTTGTCGAAGGTCGACCCGCGGCTCAACTACGAGCAGTCGATGGAGTTGGCGATGCTGGTCGCCCATGAGCTTCGCAAGGAGAGGTGAAGTACCGAAAATGTTGACTCTCCTCTCCCCCGCCAAAACCCTGGACTTCGAGTCCAAGCTATCGACTAGAAAGTCATCTCAGCCCCGCTGGATGGTCGAAAGCAGCGAGCTGGTGGATCTGATGCGATCCAGAACCCCCGAGGAGCTCGAGGCAATGATGAAGATCTCACCTGAACTCGGGTTGCTGAACTATGAACGTTTCCAAGACTGGTCGCTGGCAGTCGATAGGAACAACTCGCGGCCCGCCATCCTCGCATTCATGGGCGATGTGTACCGTGGCCTCGACGTCGCTTCGTTCACAGAGCGGGACTTCACCTTCGCCCAGAAGAATCTGCGGATCCTTTCCGGGCTGCATGGAATACTGCGGCCCCTCGACTTGATCCAGCCGTACCGGCTCGAGATGGGATCGAAGCTGCCCAACTCCCGCGGCAAGGACCTCTACGCTTTCTGGTCCAAGACGGTCACATCCGCGCTGAACGATGACCTGGATGCCCGGTCCCCTCGAGTCGTTGTCGACCTCGCGTCAAAGGAATATGGAAGGGCGGTTCATCACCCCGATCTGGTCGGCGAAGTGATTACCCCGGTGTTCAAGGACTTCAGCCGGGGTGAATACCGGATCATGGGTTTCTTCGCCAAACGAGCACGAGGACTGATGGCCCGCTGGATGGTTCGTGCTCGAATCAAGTCGATGAAATCGCTCCGCGATTTCTCAGAAGAGGGCTACCGCTACAGCCCCGAGCACTCGAACGCCAGCGTCCCAACGTTTGTGCGGGCCCACTGACAAATCCGGACCGCGCGCTCGGCGCCGATTCCAACGAGACCCCCCGGTGAGTCCGTTCCCTGGGAACTATTTGACATTCTGTAAAGGAGAGGTCAGGATCACTCGGACTTGATTTCACACAGCACTTCCCCGCAAAGCATGTGTTGTCGCGACCTCGTCGCCGGAGGCGGGGTGGCGTGGCACGACCGCTGACGAATCGGCGACCCAGGGGCCAGGTCCTCGCATATCTGGTCCCCATCGCAGCTGTAGCC
>CALCCX010000574.1 GCA_937900165.1 uncultured Acidimicrobiia bacterium
GGTGTGGGGGGGGGGGGAGGGGGGGTGGTGTGGGTTTTTTTTTTTTTTTCAAGCAGAAGACGGCATACGAGATATATCAGTGTGACTGGAGTTCAGACGTGTGCTCTTCCGATCTAGCAGGGGAAAGGAAATCCACCTGGGCCGCGAGCCTTTTGAAACGTGCTCGCAAGGGCTTTGTATCTCCGCCCTCTGCCTTCACATGCGAAATTCGCTCTTCGAGCTTGTTGCGGAGGTCGAGCCTCTGGGTCCCGTCGTATAGCATTGCCCGACCGGCCTCCAGGTCGACCGCCATCCCTATCAGCAGGTCGGCTACCGGGGGCATCGTCTCGATGACTCTGCCGAATTGGACTCGTTCCTTCGCGTATGCCCTGGCCTCCCTGGCCGCGGCCTCGGCGATTCCGAGCGCTTGGGCGGCGACGCTGAACCGGGCATGGTTGAGGACATGGAGTACGTGGAGGAGCCCGTATCGGCGCCTACCGACCATGTCCGCCGGTGCGTCGTCGAAATACAACTCGCAGGTTGGAGAACCGTGCAGCCCCATCTTCTCTTCGACCCTGGTGACCTGCACCCGCTCTCCACCGTGGCATGCGAACAGGCTGAGACCGAAAGTTCCCTCCACGTCCGGTTCGCTCCTCGCCAGAACCAGGAGGAGCTGTCCGTTCCCATTCGAAATGAACTGTTTGACCCCTCGCAGCCTCCATTGGCCCTCTTCGTCTTGGAACGCCTTGAGGCGGATCGACTGGAGATCGGAGCCTGCTCCTGGCTCGGTCAGGACCATGGCGCCTATGTGGCGTCCTGCGGCGTATTCAGGCAGGTACTTGGCAGCCACCTCATCTGTTGCGAATTCGGCGATCGCCTCGCCGATGTCTTGGTAGCCGAACATGGTCATGATCGAAGCGTCGGCGCGTGACACCATCTCGATCATCATGATGTAGATCGTTGCCGGGAATCCAAGGCCGCCGTGTTTGCGAGGAACGATTACGCCGGCCAGGCCAGACTGGCCAAGCCGTTGGTAGGCCTGCTCGCTCCCGCTCGCGTAGGTCACCTCGCCTTCGGAAAAAGTTGCACCATGCGCGTCGATTTCTTCGGAAAGGGGAGCGATCGTGTCCGCTGCGATTTCGCCGGCAAGACCAAGCGCCAGCCGATAGTTGTCCATGGCGTCCTCGTAGTCCGAGGGCCCGTCGGGGTCGTCGTAGCCAGACTCGAGAATGTCGACGACCTCTTCCAGATCGAGTCCCTCGAACGCCGCGACGAGGTCTTGGTTGTCTTTGAAAAAACTGCCCATATTCTGGTGACCCTAGGAGAATGTTGACGATGGTTGGTTTGACGACTGATCGACCAGCTCCTGGCCCGAGTTGAGTAGTGCTCATCCCTGGTTGCAATCGGACTAGAAATTCTTTAGTCAGGTCGGTGGAGAGAGATCGGAAGAGCACACGTCTGAACTCCAGTCACACTGATATATCTCGTATGCCGTCTTCTGCTTGAAAAAAAAAAACAAAACAAATAAAACGA
>CALCCX010000575.1 GCA_937900165.1 uncultured Acidimicrobiia bacterium
GTACCGCGATCCCCGTGATCTACACTCTTCCCCTCCGCGACTCTCTTGCGGTCTAAGGGGTGGGAGGGGGGGACGTTCAGATCTTTGCCGAGGGCAGGGTGGTTGAGGGCAGATGGGAACGTGACGACGTCGCAGACTGGTTCACCATCACGGACCTGGATGGCAATCCTGTGCCGGTGCCGCCCGGGCGCCCCTGGATAGCGTTCTTTCCGAATGGCCGCCAACTCACGTGGTAGCAGCCTCGATCGCTGAGATTGCCGCTTCGGTCCAGACGGGAGAGACGAGGTCGGCGATGCTGGTCTCCGCATCGTTGGAGGCCGCTGAGAAATCCCAACAACGAATCAACGCCTTCACCTCCATCGACTCAGATCTGGCGATCGAAAGAGCGCAAGACATTGACAGACGTGCAGCGGCAGGCGAAATGCTCGGCAGCTTGGCAGGCGTACCGATCGCTCTGAAGGATCTGATCGACCACGAAGGCCGGGTCACCACTTGTGGCTCCTCGTTCTACCGGTACCAGCCGACCGAATCCGCAACCGTTGTCGAACGCCTAGAGGCTGGCGGCGCGGTCATCATCGGCCGAACCGGCCTCCATGAGTTCGCCTACGGATTCTCGAGCGAAAACGATTGGTTCGGCGCTGTCCGCAATCCTTACGACTTTGACCTGTCACCAGGGGGCTCGTCTGGAGGCTCGGCCGCCGCAGTTGCAGCCGGCATCGTGCCAGCCGCAATTGGCACGGACACCGGAGGGTCAGTGCGAGTCCCCGCCGCGCTGTGCGGCTCGGTCGGACTCAAGGTCACCCATGGTTGTATCCCCCTGCGAGGAGTTTTTCCCCTCGCAGAATCTCTGGACACGGTTGGGCCGATCACCAGGACGGTCGGCGATGCGCGGCTCCTGTTCGAGGTCATGCAAGGCCTAGACGGTCGCGACCCTTGGTCAAGGACTGCGCCGCGCCAGGGAGTCGCATTTTCCGGTGTGGCGGGATTGAAGATCGGCATCCCCGCCGAATGGCTGGAGGCGGCCCCAGTCGCCAACTCCGTTTTGCAGGACCTAGAGGACGCCGCCCTGGCTCTTGGCGAGTTGGGCGCCGACGTGTCCAGACTGTCGCTCCCCGATCTCGTTCCAGATCCCCGATTGACCGTTCTCGCTGCGGGGGAGGCAGCCAACGTCCACCGGAAGTGGTTTCCACAACTCGACAAACGCTACGGCCGCGAAGTCGAAGAGCGGCTGGCGATTGCGATGGATGTGAGCTTGGAAGAATATTTGGACGCCAGAAGGTGGCAGGCAGGACTCGCCGGCGTCATTCACAGAGCCTTCGAGTCGGTTGAGGTATTGCTCACCCCTGCGGTTGGCAATCCCCGCAAGGTCATCGGCCAAGCCGACATAGACATCGACGGAACCCCAACAGGTTACAGACAGGTGCTGAGTGTTTTCACCGGTCTCGTCAACGCGACCGGTTGCCCGGCGATCACACTACCGCTGAACCAACCTGGAACTCCGCCACCGGCCATCCAGTTCATCGCCCCTCGGTGGGGCGAGCCCGCTTTGTTTGGTGTGGGCGAAGCCTTGGAGGCGGCCGAAGTCGTCGCCCATCGAACTCCACCTGCTTGACAAGAATTCGGGTCATCGGGCCCATGACCTCCATCGTGCCCTGAAGCCGATGGTCCTGATATGCGCTATGAGAACGGATGGAGTACCCCTTGGTCCTCACGGACGGTTCGCTAATCCCTCATCCGCAGGCTTCGGCGGCCGATAATGTCAACATGCAGACATTTAGATTTCGTGCCATCTCATTAATCGCTGTTCTTTCGTTCGTTGCGGCCGCTTGCGGTGGAGGCAACGTCTTCGACCTGGCGGTCGGGACCTGTTTCAACGATGGAGATCTCAGTGAGGTAGAGATCACAGACGTCCCAGTCGTCGACTGTGCCGAGCCCCATGACAACGAGGTCTATTACCTGTTCGACATGGCGGACGGACTCTTTCCGGGAGTCGATCAGGTCAGCGCCACCGCCTTTGAAGGGTGCGTCGCCGCGTTCGATAGTTATGTCGGACTCGACTACGCGTCGTCAGAACTGGTCGCCACCTTCCTGGCCCCCAGTAGCGGGAGCTGGGAAGAAGATGACCGAGAAGTCGTCTGCTTTCTATATCAAATCGACCTCGACAAGCTAACCGGCACGATGCGAGATTCGGGGATCTGACAACGACTTGATTCCGTTATGGACACCCATTGAAAGGCGACCGACCTGGTCGCCTTTCATCGATCTCAATCGTCCGCGGAAAGTGGGGACGGCGTTACACTAGGGGCACACGATCGGGAGTTGTCATCGAGGTGGAACGGGTCGCCGGCCAGCTGATCTGGAGGCGGAACAGAATCCTCGAACATCCACAGCTCAGACTTTGACACCAGACAGATTGGCCTCCCGTCTGGGGTCAACCGATGAGGGGCCCCCGGTCACGCTTCTTGAAGATTCGCGACCTTTCCAGGCTCCGAAAGTTTGGCTGATAGGTGCCGATTCGTACAAGAGAACAACTTCACGAGAAGGAAGTGATGCACGTGGCCCACGCCACCGTTGACCAGACCTCAGTCGAACACCGAGACAGGGTGGTCATTCGTTTCGCCGGCGATTCAGGCGATGGTATGCAGCTCGCAGGAAACCGATTCACCGATGCGTCTGCGGCCTTTGGCAACGACTTGGCCACCCTGCCAGTTTTTCCGGCAGAGATCAGGGCGCCGGCCGGTACGTTGGCTGGGGTTTCGTCGTTTCAGGTACAGATCGCCGATTGGGACATCCTCACCCCTGGCGACAAACCAGACGTATTGGTCGCCATGAACCCGGCTGCGCTCATGGCCCACGTCGATGACCTCGAGCCCAACGGTCTGCTGATCGTAAATCCTGAGGCATTCGACGAACGCAACCTCGCAAAAGCCGGCTACGAAACCAACCCACTCGAAGACAACAGCCTGAGCGGATATCGGGTCCACACCGTGCCAATGGACACTCTCACCAAAGAGGCAGTCAAGGACACCGGGGTCACCGGCCGGGCGGTTCTGCGATCCAAGAACTTCGTGGCGCTTGGTCTGCTGCTTTGGCTTTTCAACCGCGACGTGTCCGTGACCGAAGCCTGGGTGAAGAAGAAATTCGGGAGCAACGAGGTGGTCGTCAAGGCGAACATCGCCGCTCTCAAGGCCGGCTACAACTTCGGGATCACCACCGAATCCTTCCAGAGCCAGATCGAAGTCGAGCCTGCCACCCTGCCACCTGGCACCTATACCAACGTCAACGGAAACGTCTCGCTGGCCTGGGGCCTCATTGCAGCATCGCAGCTCTCCGGATTGGACCTCTTCTACGGCTCCTATCCGATAACGCCGGCCTCGGATATCCTGCACGAGCTTTCGAGGCACAAGAATTTCGGGGTCAGAACCTTCCAGGCCGAAGACGAAATCGCGGCGGTCGGCTCGGCAGTCGGTGCTGCATTCGCAGGATCGCTGGCCGTCACCGGAACGAGTGGTCCCGGTTTGGCGTTGAAGAGCGAAATCATCAGCCTTGCACTGGTCGCGGAGCTGCCAATGGTCATAGTCAATGTGCAAAGAGGTGGGCCCTCCACCGGCCTGCCCACCAAACCAGAGCAATCTGACCTGCTGATGGCCCTGTACGGACGCCACGGCGAGTCACCCCTCCCCGTGATCGCTGCGTCTAGCGCATCTGACGCTTTCGAAGTGGCGATGGAGGCATGCCGGATCGCCCTCAAATACATGACTCCGGTGATCCTCTTGTCTGATGGCTACATCGCCACAGGATCAGAACCATGGCGCCTCCCTGACATCGCCGCTCTTCCGAAATTCGACGTGCCAAGGGCGCAGGGCCCGAATGCGGGTGACAAATTCATGCCGTACTTGCGAGACCCGGTGACGATGGCCCGTCAATGGGCGGTGCCAGGAATGGCCGACCTGGAACATCGACTGGGCGGCTTGGAGAAAGAAGAAGTCACCGGGAATGTCTCGTACAGCAGAGACAACCACCAGTTGATGACCGACACGAGAGCGTGGAAGGTTGCCAATATCGCCAATGACATTCCGGACATCGAGGTTGATGACCCAGATGGAGACGCGGAATTGCTCGTCCTGAGCTGGGGCTCAGTGACCGCGTCAGCAGGCGCGGGGGTCGGTAGGGCGAGGGCCAAGGGCCATCGAGTGGCCTCGGCCAAGCTACGTCACATCAAACCGTTCCCGAACAACCTGGCGACCCTGCTGAACAGCTACGACCAAGTGTTGATACCCGAATTGAACGACGGGCAACTCTCGAGAGTCATCCGCTCGGAGTTTCTCCATCCGGTCATCTCATACAGCAAGATGGAGGGCGCTCCGTTCTGGGCTGCCGAAATCTACAACAAGATCGTTGAGGTGATGAGCGCATGACCACCCGCACACGCGCCGATTTTCAGACCGACCAAGAAGTCAGATGGTGTCCTGGTTGTGGGGACTATACGATCCTGGCCTCCGTCCAGATGTTCCTGGCATCTCTCGACCTGCCGAGGGAAAACTTCGTTTTCGTGTCGGGAATCGGTTGTGCAGCCCGTTTTCCGTATTATTTGAACACGTACGGAATCCATTCGGTGCATGGGCGAGCACCCGCCATCGCGAGTGGCATCGCCGTTGCCAACCCAGCGTTATCAGTTTGGGCGGTCGGTGGTGACGGGGACATGTTGTCCATCGGCGGCAACCATCTGATTCACACGCTGCGCCGCAACATCAACCTCAAGATCCTGCTGTTCAACAATCAGATCTACGGCTTGACCAAGGGTCAATACTCGCCGACCTCCGAAGTGGGCAAACGCACCAAGTCCAGTCCAATGGGGTCGCTGGACTATCCCTTCAACCCGGTCAGCCTGGCCCTCGGAGCTGAGACCACATTCGTCGCCAGAACGCTTGACATGGACCGCAATCACACTACCGAGATTCTTTCCAAAGCATATGAACACCAGGGTTCGGCTCTCATCGAGATCTACAAGAACTGCAACGTATTCAATGACAAGGCCTTCATCCAACTCACGGGAAAACATGAGCGGATCGGAAGAGCGTC
>CALCCX010000576.1 GCA_937900165.1 uncultured Acidimicrobiia bacterium
AAGAGGGAGGATGTGCTGGTGAAGGTGTGAGATGGGAATGACGCACGAGATTCGCCGCGCGCAGGTAATTGAAAATGAAATTTTTTTTTTTTTTTTTCAAGCAGAAGACGGCATACGAGATATATCAGTGTGACTGGAGTTCAGACGTGTGCTCTTCCGATCTGGTAACCGAGGGGGCAGTGATCTGGCTCGTAGGCCTGTTGGCACTGGTACTGATGACCAGGTGGATAGCGAGTCGTGATGAGTAAGCCCACCGGATCGGCTGTCGTCTTGGTCTCTTTCGCCATAGCCATTGCGTCAGCAGTTGGATTGGCGATCGTATACGGCTTGGGTGGCAACACCCGGCTCGAGGGCGCCTTGCTAGCAGCTGCTCTTGGGGGCCTCGGGGTTGGAATCGTGTCAATGGCCAAGGTATGGCTTCCAGACGGACTCGACACCGAGGACCGGGGTCAACTCAAATCCAGCGAGCAGGATCAGCCCGAAGGTGAAGCCGTGGCGGTGGCCGACGATGAGTCACCAACCGGGAAACGCAACGCCCTGCGACTGATGTTTGCCGGGCTGGCAGCGTTGGGTGCTGCAATGATCTTCCCCATCCAGTCACTCGGCCGCCGTCCTTCGAGCGGGTTACGCTCGACCGCCTTCCAATCGGGAGGCAGGGTGGTCACCGCGGACGGCAACCCGGTGAGGGCCGACTCCATTCCAATCGGCGGGGAATTCACCGTCTTCCCCGAAGGACACACGCTGGACGCAGATGCCCCTGCCGTTCTGGTGCGCGTCGAGGCCAGGCTGCTGAGCCTGCCGGCAGATCGAATGGCGTGGACGGTTGACGGCCTGGTCGCCTATTCGAAAGTGTGCACACATGCGGGCTGCCCGGTGGGACTATTCCAAGCGGAATCCGGTCTACTTCTGTGCCCGTGCCATCAATCGACCTTTGACGTCCTTGACGGCGCAAACCCAACCTTCGGACCTGCAACCCGGCCGCTTCCACAACTCCCGATCGCAGTCGATGACGAAGGTTACGTCGTCGCGATTGGCGACTATCCCGAGCCGGTCGGTCCGGGGTTCTGGGACAGGCAATGACGCGCCGCCTCGTCAGATGGTTCGACGACAGGCTGGGAACCGCCCGATTCACCAGACACGTCTTGAACAAGGTCTTTCCCGACCACTGGTCATTCATGCTTGGCGAGATCGCTCTGTACTGCTTCATCGTCCTCGTCCTGACTGGGACGTTCCTCAGCTTCTTCTATGAGGCGAGCCCGCAGGCGATTTCGTATACCGGCAGCTACGAACCCCTCGTCGGCGTCGAGGTGTCGAGGGCCTACGCCTCGACGCTCGACCTCAGCTTCGATGTCCGCGCCGGCCTGTTGATCCGGCAGATGCACCACTGGGCCGCAGTCCTGTTCGTGGCTGTTCTGGCCCTCCACGCAGCCAGGGTATTTTTCACTGGTGCGTTCCGCCGACCCCGCGAACTCAACTGGGTGATCGGAGTGGGCCTTCTGCTGCTGGCCCTGGTCAACGGCTTCACGGGCTACTCGCTCGTTGATGACCAGTTATCCGGGACCGGGCTGCGGATCGGCTACTCGATAGTGTTGTCGGTACCGGTAATTGGAACATGGCTCGTCGCTCTGCTGTTGGGTGGCGAATTCCCTGGACCAGATCTTCTGTCCCGGCTGCTGGTGATGCACATCATGATCGTGCCGGCGCTCATCACAGGTCTCATCGTGGCGCATTTCGCGATCATGGTACGCCAGAAACACACCCAGTTCCCGGCACCGGGCCGAGCTGAGGCGAACGTGGTGGGGTTACGTCTCTGGCCCACCTACGCGGCCAAGGCAACCGGGTTGTTTTTCCTCACCACGGCGGTCCTCGCCGCCCTCGGGGGCCTCGTCCAGATAAACCCGATTTGGCTATTCGGACCGTACAGGGTCGCCGACGTATCGGCCGCATCTCAACCCGACTGGTACATGGGATGGCTAGAAGGCGCCCAGCGGCTGATGCCGGCCTGGGAACTCCGCCTGTTCGGCTTCGAGATCCCCAACCCGTTCTTTCCCGGCGTTCTGTTGCCGGCGGTGACCTTCCTGTTGCTATTCGCCTGGCCTTGGATCGAAGCGCGAGTAACCGGCGACAAGGGGGAGCATCATCTCCTTGATCCCCCTTCCAGCAAGCCAAACCGCACCGCATTGGGCGTCGCCGCCATCACCTTTTACGGCATCTTGTTCATAGCCGGCAGTAGCGACGTGATCACAGTCTGGCTCGGCGCCTCGGTCAGCGTGGTCGTGAGAGTGCTTCAGGTGAGCTTGATCGTTCTTCCGGTCGTGGCGGCGTTGGTCACCAAGAGGCTGTGCGGGCCGATCCGACAAACACGAGAAGCACGCGCCGGTTCAGAGGTACCGAGGTGAGTCCGAAATCACGATCGGCCCGGGCGTTGAGCATCGACGGGATCGGCGCAGTTCTTCTCGTGGTGGTGGTGATCGGACTCGTCATCGCGGGTTCGGTGGCCGGCACGAGCACAGCCGCACCGGAGCGATGGACCGCAGCTGTCAACGACGACCTCACT
>CALCCX010000577.1 GCA_937900165.1 uncultured Acidimicrobiia bacterium
GAGAGTAGACGTAGTGGGAGAAGGGCAAGGGATGTAATAGATGAAGCACATGGAGTATGTCGTGGGTGGAAGAGTGAGGCTTGACTTTGTTCCCCTTTCTCCAATAGGGGTGGGGGGGGTTTTTTTTTTTTCAAGCGGAAGACGGCATACGAGCTATATCAGTGTGACTGGAGTTCAGACGTGTGCTCTTCCGATCTTATGCCTCCCTGTTGCCCCCGAGGTCCATCCCTGAACAGACCTCCTGCTATTTCGTGCCAATCCCATTACGGGAATGACTGACTCGAACCCCTGCCGCAATGTGCGGCTCCGGTCGAGCCTCGCCGGCGAGTGGTCGTCAGGGCCCCCTGGCCCCGTATACCCGAGCGACATCGGAGTCCGCAGATACGGATTTCCTCAGAGCCCGGCGACCGACACACCACTGCCTCCGGCCTAGACCGGAGACGAACGGCATCGGATTCGCTCGCTCTCGGAGTCAGGAACATTTGCGGGTGAAACCGCTGCACGCATGTTCAGTGCGTACCCTGACTCCTCGCTTCACCGATCTGGTGATTGCGAGCGTCCCAGCTATCTGCGTCAAAGATAGTCACTCTGGGTGCGTACGGGAAGGGGATATGCGCGGATTCGGGAAATCCATGCCGCTAGGGCCAAATATGGGTCCAGCGACCTATAAGAGCGGCGACACCAGGAGCTGACTTGCGCACGGAGAGTGGTATTTTTCCACAAGCGCACTAGCTGAGCTATAAACGCAACTACAGGGACTATGCCAGGGAGGCAAACCTACATTATGCGTGTCTTGATCACCGGCGGAGCCGGTTTCTTAGGAAGTCACGTCGCGAGTTATTTCGCCGACAACGGTCACGAAGTAACGGTTTTCGACCAGAATCCCGTCGACGGCAACTTCAAAACCATCATCGGCGACCTCACCAAGGCGACAGATGTGGCCGCCGCAGTCAAGGGGAACGACACAGTCGTTCATATCGGAGCCATCGGAGACGTATACCTGGCAGGCGAGCAGCCCGCATTGGCATCTGCCGTCAATGTGGTCGGCAGTGCCAACATTGCCGAGGCAGCCCTCGAGCAGGGTTGCAGGGTCGTGTACGCGTCCACCTGGGAGGTATACGGCGAACCCGAATACCAGCCGATGGACGAAAAGCATCCGACCAACCCAGACCACCCCTACAACATCACCAAACTCGCCGGTGAACGAATCTTGATGGCCGCGTCAGAATTGAGGGGGCTCCCGGTTGTGGCATTGCGCCTCGGGACCGCATTCGGATCTGGACTTCGCCCCAACTCGGTGTTCAGGATCTTCATTGATCGAGCCAAGGCCGGAGAGCCCATCACAGTCCAGGGCGGAGGGACCCAGGGTCGGCAGTTCACTCACGCCCGAGACATCTCGCGCGCCTTTTTGATGGCGGCCGAAAGCGGGATCAGCGGTGGCGTGTACAACACGACTGCGCCTGAGGTGACGTCGATCAAGGAGCTCGCCGAACTGGTGGTCAGTCGGTTCCCAACTGAGCTCACCTTCGGACCGGCCAGAGCCGGCGACGTTCCAGCAGCGAGTGTTTCCGCAGTCAAGATCGAAGAAGAGCTCGGATGGAAAGCCGAAGTACCGTTCGAAGAAGGTTTGGACGAGCTGATCGCCACCCTGGAGTAGCCACAAACGGTTTGAGGAGAGACCCATGAAAAAGAGGATCCTCGTTCTGATCAAGGGGCTAGGAATCGGAGGTGCCGAGAAGCTGATCTCCGACGGAGCAGAGTTCTGGGACCGAGATAGTTACGACTATCGAGTCGCATACGTGCTCCCTTGGAAAGATCAGGTGGTTCCTGATCTCGAGGATCTCGGTGTGCCTGTCAAGTGCATCGGGTCAGAGCGAGGAATGCGGCCAGGCGTTGTCGGCGCACTTCGCTCACTAATGACCGAGTGGGAGACCGATCTCGTACACGCCCACCTGCCGGCGACCGGCATTCTGGCAAGGCTGACGGCCAGAGTGCCCGTCGTGTACACGGAACACAACGTGGTTACGTCGTACCGATTGCCGACTCGCCTCGCCAATCGGGCAACCTATGGCCGCAACGCTGCTGTGATCGCGGTGTCGGACGCCGTCGGATCGAGCCTGACCTCATACCCGGGTCCGGATGCAAAGGTCATCGAGAACGGAGTCTCCGCGACCCTCGATCCGAAGGCGGCATCGGCGGCCCGTGCCGAGCTCGGCGTACACCAGGATCAGACCCTGATCGTGCACGTTGGCAATATTCGCCCCCACAAGGGCCAATCGAACCTCACGAGCGCGGTCGTTGAATTGGTCAAGACCCATCCTGAAGTCGTGGTGGTTTCGATCGGTGGCGAGAAATTCGAAGGGGACCTCGCAAGAGTCCAGGAAGGCGCCCAAGCTGCCGGCGTGTCCGACCGACTACGGTTCTTGGGCCGTCGGCCAGACGCTCGGGCGTTCACCGAGGCCGCGGATGTCTACGTCAATCCAGCCGATTTCGAGGGCCTGCCCGTATCGATCCTCGAGGCAATGGCTCTTGGCCGACCGATCGTCGCCACTGACGTGGGCGGGGTGTCTTCGATCATCAACCAACACACCGGCGTGCTCGTACCACCCAAGAATCCGAAAGCCTTGGCGGACGCAATCGCTGCACTGATCGACGACCCGGCCAGGGCAGCGGTGCTCGGCAAGGGCGCTCGGACCCTCGTGGAAGCAGACTTCGGGCTGGAGCAGATGATCGCTCGGACCGAGGCCGTCTATGCCAAGGCTCTCGGTGGCTGACAACCTGACCATCCGCCCGTACACGGACCAAGACCTCGACCAAGTCCTCGAGGTCTTGCGCGACTCGCTTGGTGAGACCGCCCTTCTACGTCGCACTCCAGAGCTGTTCCGCTGGAAACACATCGACAACCCGTTCGGCCGATCGATCATCCTGCTGGCGACCGACGGTGATCGCATCGCTGGGGTCAGGGCCTTCATGCGTTGGAACCTCAGTACGCCAGACGGCTCTTCGATTCGTTGCGTCAGGGCGGTCGACACAGCGACCCATCCCGATTTCCAGCGGCGAGGAATCTTCTCGAAGCTGACCAACGCGGCGGTCGAGGCCGCCGTCGAAGACGGCGTGCATCTGATCTTCAATACGCCAAACCCCCGCTCAGGCGCCGGCTATCTGAAAATGGGTTGGACGGAGGTGGGTCAGATCGGAGTCCAGATCCGACCCACAATCCGGATGTGGTCTCGCAACGCCGATCCTGACCAGCTCCCGAATCCGGCCGACTGGCTCGAACCGGTAGTAGACGCGTCCGACCTGCCGGCGTTGTCACGTCCTTCGGCCGGCTTTCGGACCGGCAGAGATGAGGCCTACCTCAGATGGCGCTTCGCCTCGCACCCAACCGCCCGCTACTACAAAGCCGGCGATGACACATCAGCGGCAGTCCTGCGTCCGAACGTGCGCAACCGCCGCAAAGAGCTTGTCTTGAGTGACCTGATTGGAGACGATGTCGGCCTGGCCGCCAAAGCGGCCGCGAGAGCATCGAGGGCCGACTACATGGCGGGTTGGTTTTCCAGCGGATCGCCTGAGCGCGCCGCGGCCATCCGGATGGGGTTGTTGCCGATCCCAAGGGTTACCGCACTGACGCTTGTTTGTCGCCCTTTGGTGGGTGACCTCCCCTTAAATCCCCGCACCCTGGCATCATGGGACCTGACCATGAGTGATCTGGAACTGCTTTGAATCGCAAGAACGACCTGACGATCATCTGGGTCGCCCTACTGACCGTCATCGCTACCGGCGCATTGATCGGGTTCTTCAATATGTCGATGCAGACCCTGATGCTGACAGTGGTGCTGTTCGTATTCGTGGTCTCGCGGGGGGCGCGGATGGCCACGGACGTCGACCGAGCCATGCTTGCCTGGGTGATCCCCGTCGCTTTCATTGCCAAGATCCTTGGGGCCTCGGTCCGCCACTACGTTGCAGTGTTCGTCTACAACCGCAGCGCAGACGCACTCGTCTACCACAGGAGGGCAGCCGAAATCTACGCCGATGTCTGGCGGTCATTCGAAATCCCGGTGATAACGTCAAGAGGCGCAGGCACCAACTTCATGGAAGGTCTGACGGGCTTCATCTACGTCCCATACATCCCGGACGAGTTGGGTGGCTTTGTCATTTTCGCCACGCTTGCCCTCTTGGGACAGATGCTCTTCTATGCGGCATACAGGCGGGCGCTTCCCGCCGCGGGCTTGAAGCGCTACGCCCTCGGCATCTTCTTTCTTCCTTCACTTCTCTACTGGCCATCGAGCCCAGGCAAAGATTCGATCATGCTGCTGGCGCTCGGCACCGCCACCTGGGCGATCACCGGACTCTTCCAAGGAAAGTGGCTCTCGATGCTGCCGATCCTGGCTGGATCGCTGGCCCTGATGGCGGCGATTCGCCCCCATGTCGCAGCGTTGCTGGTTGGCGCCCTCGGACTGGCGCTGTTGGCCTCGCGGGCACCCAAGATTGGGGGCGGAATAGCGATCCGGATGCTGTTATTCGGAGTCGTGGGAGTTGGAATTGCCTTCGTGGCTGTGCGTCTTTCTGCAGCGTACGGCCTGTCGCTCGATACCAACAGTCTCAACGAATTCGCTGATTCTGTCACCGACCGAACCGCCACAGGCGGTTCACAGGTCGCAGGCAGAGCTGTGACCAGCGTGGCGGACATTCCCCAGGCCGCCTTGCGAGTGCTCTTCCGCCCTCTCATCACCGATGCGTCAAATTTCCAGATAATGATCAGCGCGGTCGAAGGCACGCTGATGCTGGGCCTGGTCATATTGGCGTTCCCGAGAATCATCTCGAACTTGAAGTCGCTGCGCCGCTACCAGTACGCGGCTCTGTCGCTCTTCTACACCTTCGGATTCATCGTCGCCTTCTCGACCTTCTTGAATCTCGGCATCCTCGCCCGCCAGCGGGTCCAGGAACTGCCGTATCTGCTTGTGCTGCTGGTGGTTCTCACCCTTCCCAAAGAAAAAGAAGAACCCCAAGACGATTTGGACGAATTCGCCCCAGACCCACCCCGCTACCTGGTAGGGATCTGACAGCCACAGCCACAGCCACAGCCACAGCCACAGCCGATTGTGCTGTCGCAGGTTGTTGGCACAACTTCGATGTTGCTTTGGAACTTGCCCCAACATCTCCTCCCCCGTCCTGCGAGGAACGAGCCGGACAGTTGGGGGAGGTGGCGGCGAGTCATTTTTCGCCGCCGGAGGGGGCGGTTCTGACCATGAGTACTTGCTGCCGGTCCAAACCACCAGCCGGCATACTTGCTCGGGTTCGCCGCCCCTCCTCGTCGCTGGCGCTCCTCGTCCCCCCAGCCGTACGGCTGACGCCGCACGGGGGGACAAATACCCAACATCTCCTCCTCCGGCGAGGTACGAGGCGTTTGGGGTAGGTGGCGGCCACGACTCCGTCGGGGCTGACGGAGGGGGCCGCACCCACCATGAGAACCTGCCGCAGAGGGGCTACCGGTTCATTCGGTTCTGGCCAGGAATCCGCGGGCGTGGGCCACCGCCAGGAAGCCAACAGCCACCACCAGCAACACCACCACCGCCCACAATCCACCGATCCAACGATCGACCACGATCGTCGTGGCCACCAAGAAACCCTGCAGGGCGGCCGAGGTGAGGGCAATGTGTTTGATGCTCATTCCACGGTCGCGAAGCTGGTCGTAGACGTGGCTGCGGTCGCCCTCGAACAGCGGTTTGCCGTTGAGGCGACGGCGGGCGAAAGTGACAATCAGGTCCAGGGCGAACACGCCCAGCAAACCCATTGCTACCCAAACGGCTGAG
>CALCCX010000578.1 GCA_937900165.1 uncultured Acidimicrobiia bacterium
GGCGCATCGGGCCCCGCACCACGCCGGATGGGTACGCGGTGTCGTGAACATTCACGTAGCCGTTGCCATCCCTCATTTCGCCAACCAGGTCGTCGAGGGTCATCCCGATGGCCTGGGTGTCTGTAAGCGTGCCAGTGGCTATCTGACCGTCTTGGGTGATTCCGGCAGCATTGAAGTCCAACAAGAATGCGCCAGCCGGTCCGTTTTCTGTAGCACCACCAATGTGAATGTGGGCCTGGGTGGCCTCGGTCACGTCATTTAGGAGCAACACGTAGTCCATCGAAGAACCATCGTCACTCACGGTGAATGCGGCGACGCCTGAGCCGCTCGTATTTACTGGGGGAACCTCCGCGTCACCGCCAAGGGTCGCAAGAAAGATCTCTCCGCCGCTCAATTGGGCACCGGCGGGAGCAAGCGCCACCGTCGGCACGATGAGAATTGCAGATAGGAATATCGATAGTGGTCTCTTCAAAATGACCTCCGTGGTCAGGTGCCCGCGATCGTTTCGAGCAGGGTCAATCACCCCGATTCCGCCAGCCAGGGGGCACAAGCGGGAACTTAGCGATGCCCTCCGACTATGCAGGAGAGTTTTTCGCGCTCTCACCCGGATCAGGCCTGGGGCCGTAGCGCTAGCCTCGGGGGATGCGCGCTTGGATTCTCAATGAAACGAAAGGGCCGTCTTCGTACGAGCTTGGCGAGGTCAACACCCCTGAACCTGCGACCGGCGAGGTCCGGGTCCGGCTGCGGACTTCTGCCCTCAATCACCTCGACCTGTGGACCTCGATGGGCTTGCCGGCCCCCAAGAGCTTCCCCCACATCACCGGAGCCGACGGGGCGGGGGTCGTGGACGCCGTCGGTGACGGCGTCGAGTGGGTGGCGGTCGGCGATGAGGTGGTCATCGACCCTTCAATCGGCCAGGGACCCCAGACTGAGCACATTCCTTACGGTGGACATCTGGGCATAGTTGGAGAGCATCAGTGGGGTACGTTGGCGGAATACATTGTTTTGCCGGCCTCAAACGTGGTCGCGAAGCCCACCACGATCGGATGGGAGGAGGCCGGGGCCTACGGGCTGGTCACTGGAACTGCCTATCGCATGCTCAACCGGGCTCGGCTCCAGTCAGGAGATCTGCTACTCGTCGTTGGAGTAGGCGGAGGCGTCAGTTCAGCCGGTTTATCGCTCGGGATTGCGATGGGAGCCGAGGTCTGGGTGACATCGACCAAACCCGAGAAGATCGATAGGGCCATCGAGCTGGGTGCCGCCGGAGGTTTCGACTCGACCGGAGAGTTCGCCTCGGAGCTGAAGTCCAGAACCGGTCGTGCCGCCACCGTCATCCTCGAAAATGTCGGCGGAGCCACCTGGAAACAATCGATGCGGGTCCTAGGAGTTGGCGGCCGCCTCGTCACGTGTGGATCGACAGCCGGACCAAAAGTCGAGATCACCATCCCGGTGTTGTTCTTCAAACACCACGAGATCATCGGCTCAACCATGTTCGATCGCGAGGACTTCAAGGCTGTGACCGACATGGTCGGGAAAGGCTCGATCCCGGTCCACGTCGACAAGGTCTTCGGGTTCGACGAGTTTCCGGCCGCTCTGGCCCATCTGGAATCCGGCGCCCAACTCGGGAAAGTGGTCATCAGCCATGACTGAAGAACTCAGGGTCGGATGGATTGGAACCGGGGTGATGGGAGCATCGATGCTCGGCCACCTGCTCGAGGCCGGCTACTCCGCGACGGTGTACACCAGGACCAAACAACGAGCCGGCTCGCTGATCGCCAGCGGCGCCACCTGGGCACAGACGCCTCGAGAGGTCGCCGCGGTCTCAGACATCGTGATCGCCATGGTCGGATTCCCTTCCGACGTCCGGTCTGTTTTCCTCGACGACGACGGTGCGCTGGCCGGCGCCTCGCCCGGTACGATTCTGGTGGACATGACCACCAGCGAACCCAGTTTGGCGGTCGAAATCCACGAGATTGCCGCAGCCAAGGGGATCGGAAGTGTTGATGCGCCGGTCAGCGGTGGCGACATCGGAGCTCGAAACGGGACTCTTTCGATCATGGTCGGCGGCTCGGAGGCAGACGTAGCCAAGGTGCAGCCTCTATTCGAAGTCATGGGATCCACTGTCGTTCGCCAGGGTGGGCCAGGCGCAGGTCAGCACACCAAGATGGTCAACCAGATCCTCATTGCGACGGGCATGATCGGGGTCGCCGAGGGCCTCCTCTATGCCCAGCAGGCTGGACTCGATGTGCCTACGGTGCTCGAGTCGGTGAGCGGAGGAGCTGCAGGGTCGTGGTCGTTGTCGAACTACGGACCCCGCATCCTCCGGGGCGATTTCGATCCGGGGTTTTTCGTCGATCACTTCGTCAAGGACATGGGGATCGCCCTCGACGAAGCTGCCGCCATGCAACTCACGGTTCCGGGCCTGGCCCTCGCCCATCAACTCTATGTCGCCCTACAAGCTCAAGGCGGCGGCAACGACGGGACCCAGAGCATCATCAACGCGCTCGCCAATCTCTCCGCCACCACCTGGACCCCCATCCAAACCTGACCGCGGAGAGTGTTGTAGCGGCGAACCCTGGGTGGTACCCAGGGTTCGTACGGTCGCCATAGCGACAGTACGGGCCCCAAGTTCAGGTGGAAATGGGCACATTGGCTGGCGGTATACTGCGGACCGCTCGGCGAGAGATCGCTCTGGCCTGCTCACGCGATCAGCAGTAACCTTGCCGAGTCGCCGACAAACGTCGTTCGTTTCGGGTTCCGACCCTTCTCGATCGAATGTCGACCGGCACGGGGGCGTGGTGAAGTCTGGAGTTCACGCCGGCCTGTCAAGCCGGAGGTCGCGGGTTCAAATCCCGTCGTCCCCGCCAGACGGAGGCGCCCTGGTCATCGACCAGGGCGTCGGCGTCCCGAAGGATGCCCCTAGTCGGCATCACGGCCAGGTAGCTCAGTTGGCAGAGCACCGCTCTGAAAAAGCGGGGGTCGGCAGTTCAATTCTGCCCCTGGCCACAAACCCGAGGCTCGGACCGCAATCGCTGATCCGGCATCTGCTGTCCGCCGTCCCTTGCCGTTGCAGCCAGAGGTGTGATGGCAACGCGGGGCGCGGGAACCGGTTCTCGGCACGTAACGTCTGATTCGTGAGGAGGAAGATCATGAGTTCGACAAGTTTCAAACGATGGTTTCTGCTGTTGGTGGCCCTGGTATTGGTGGCGGTGGCCTGCGGCGGCAGCGACGACACGGGCGTCGAAGACGCCGAATTCGCACGCTTCGACAACGACGCACCGGCCGGCGGAAACGGCGGCGCCTTTGCCGGCGGCGAACAGTTGACCGAGACCACCTCCGCCCCCGCATCCGAGATCGAGCAAGAGCAGGCGGCTGGCGACGACTCCGCGATCGGATCTGGTGGAATCGAGCCTGTGGTTCAGCCCACCGATCTGGGTCGGGAGATCGTCCGGCAGCTTTGCAGATGGTCCCGATCTCGGCTATCGATGCCAACTTCAGTGCGCTGACCGGAGGTATGTATGTCGATACCGCCGGTAACCTGTACTACAACAACGGAACCGACTGGATCGCCCTGACCGGGGCGGGTGGTGGTGATAGCGGCGACTGGGCTTACCAGTCCCTGAACAACCTCTCCAATGTTGCCATCAACTCCGACCTCCTACCAGCTGGTGCGGCTACAATCGACCTCGGTAGTACA
>CALCCX010000579.1 GCA_937900165.1 uncultured Acidimicrobiia bacterium
CTCCTGCTTCATTCCTCATCATATCCGCACTTTGTTTTTGTTTTCTTTTTTCTTTTTTTTTCTTTTTCTTTTGTTTTTTGTGTTTTTTTTTTTTTAATGATACGGCGACCACCGAGATCTACACTCTTTCCCTACACGACGCTCTTCCGATCTAGCTGGCGCCTGACTTCGGCTACTACGTGGTCGGCAGGCGAATCGAAATCGGACGGCGGCGAAATTACAAACGGTTCAGCCTTGGCCCTCTCGGCCTCTTCGACGGTTATGAACTCTGAACGCGCCATCAAATCGATCACGTCGTCGCGCCTCATCAGCGCTCGTTCGGCCTCTCGCCTTGGATCGTTCTCGGAGGGGTTACGGATGATGACGGCGAGGGTGGCTGCCTCGGCGATGGAGAGTTGGTCCATCGGCTTTTCGAAATATTCCCGGGATGCTGTCTTGACCCCGTAGGCAGATGATCCGAAATACACGGAGTTGAGGTAGAACTCGAGAATCTGCTCTTTGTCGAAGCGTTGTTCCAACTCGACCGCGTACAACGCTTCGGTGATCTTGCGCTGGATGGTCAGCTCATCGCCGACGAAATTCTTCTTGATCACCTGCTGGGTGATCGTTGAGCCACCCCTGGTGCTGTCGCTTTGAAGGTTGTCGATGAAGGCCGAGAAAATGGATTCGAAGTCGATCCCGTCATGGACGAAAAAATCGCCGTCTTCTGCAGCAAGGATCGCATAGACGATGGTGTCGGGAATCTGATCGTATTGAACCGGTTCGGAATTCCGGCCGTCGTGCAGTTCGGAAAGCAGTGTCCCATCCTCTGTGAAGATCCTCGAGACCTCTGACAGGTCTGGCAGTCGCAAATCGACGGCATCGGTCTCGGGGAAATACTCCTGTACCAATTCGTCAAAGGTTCCATAAGCGGAGTTGACCCCCAAGAACGCGAATAAGCCCAGCCAGGTTGCGACCAGGCCCATAACCATCACCAGCGAGAGGAGCGCGATGAACCATCGGCTTCGCAGCTCGCGGCGCTCGATTTGGTGAATGGTCAGTTCAGGAGGCATCGGACATTCCAACGCTCGGAGGGTCGGGAAAGTTGCGGCGGTAAGGTCCAGACTTCAATGGCCCGGAACCATCACCGAGAATCGTGACCGCATGGTACCGACCTGAGGGAGTTTGCCAGTGAATTCCGACAACCGCCAGTTCGAATACAAAACGACGAGCGGAGTCGTGGTCCAGCCTCTTTACACCTCTTCAAAGTCGGACGCCGAGCTGCCTGGCGAGTTTCCGTTTACTCGCGGGCCGTATGGCTCGATGTATCGCGGCCGAATTTGGACCATGCGTCAGTACGCGGGTTTCGGGACTGCGGAGGAGACCAACCAGCGATTCCGGGCACTCATGGCAGCGGGCCAAACCGGCCTCTCGGTGGCCTTCGACCTCCCCACCCAGATGGGACTCGATTCGGACGCCCCGCTTGCCCGAGGTGAAGTCGGCAAGGTGGGGGTCTCAATCGATTCGATCGATGACATGCGCCGTCTGTTCGACGGGATCCCACTCGGTCAGATTTCTACTTCCATGACCATCAATTCGACCGCAGCGATCCTCCTCCTGCTCTACCAGCTGGTCGCCGAGGAACGCGGAGTGGTCGGCGCAGATGTCAGAGGCACCGTCCAGAATGACATTCTCAAGGAGTACATCGCCAGAGGCACCTACATCTATCCGCCGGCGCCGTCCATGCGAATCGTCACCGATCTTTTTTCGTACTGCGCTGCCGAACTCCCCAACTGGAACACAATCTCGATCAGCGGATATCACATCAGAGAGGCCGGTTCCACTGCCGCCCAGGAGATCGCCTTCACCATCGCCAATGGTTTGGCCTACGTGAGCGCGGCAATGGCGGCGGGTCTGGATGTGGATGATTTCGCCCCTCGCCTCTCCTTCTTTTGGAACGCTCACAACAACTTCTTCGAAGAGATTGCCAAATACCGCGCGGCCAGAAGGATGTGGGCCACCCTGATGAAGGATCGGGTTGGAGCCAAGGAGCCTGCTTCATGGCGCATGCGTTTTCATACCCAAACGGCAGGATCGAGCCTGACCGCCCAGCAGCCTGAAAACAACATTGCCCGCACCACAATCCAGGCAATGGCGGCTGTACTCGGAGGTACTCAGTCGCTCCATACCAACTCCTTTGACGAGGCGCTTGGCCTCCCAACCGAACACGCGGCGACCCTTGCCCTGCGCACTCAGCAGGTCATTGGTTATGAGTCCGGGGTCACCGATACGCCTGATCCGCTGGGCGGGTCCTTTTTTGTCGAGGCGTTGACAGACGAACTCGAATCCATTTCGCAACGGATGATCGACGAGATCGACCAGCTAGGAGGGGCGGTTGCCGCGATCGAGGTCGGGTATCAGCAGGGTGAGATCGAAGACGCTGCCTACCAGGCGGCGACAGATGTAGATTCCGGCGAATCGGTCTTGGTCGGTGTCAATCGATTCGTGGACGAAGACCATCCATCGGTGCCGACGTTGACCGTTGATCCTCGGCACGAACATGATCAGGTGCGGAGATTGGCCGCGGTTCGTACGAGCCGCGATCAGGCAGCGGTGGACGAATCTCTCGACGATCTGCGATCCGCCGCACAAGGGAGTGACAACCTCTTGTACCCGATGAAGACGGCTCTGGCGCACCGCGCCACCCTCGGGGAAGTCTCAGACGTATTGCGAAGCGTCTTCGGAGTGCACCGCCAGGGCTGACGCTCGCTCCGTTTGGCCATTGGAATGTGTCATTGCAGAACTAGGGTTTTGCCCGATCCGCCATTTCCATAGGGGAGCCATGACCAACGAAGAAACTCCGCTGCGCCTCCTCATCATTGGCGGCGGTCCCGCCGGTACCACGACCGCGACGGTGGCTGCTTCCCTGGGCGCAGACGTGACGCTCGTCGAAGACTCGATAATCGGGGGCGCTGCACACCTGCTCGACTGCATTCCCTCGAAAACAATGGTGGCGACGTCGATTCGCATGAACGCCATCCGCGGAGCAGAAAAGGTCGGGATCGTCGCCGGTCGTTCACACGTCGACCTGGCGCGGCTCGGTGCCAGGATCAAGACGATTTCTGGAGGTCTGGCTTCGGCGACCAGCAAGCTGCTGGAGAGCCAGGACGTCAATCTCATCAGAGGCCGCGGCCGGTTCACGGGGCCCAACCGCGCTGTCGCGGAAACCGAGGAGGGCGAGCTCGGCTTGACCTTCGATGCCGCACTGATATCTACGGGATCGAAACCAAGAGCACCAGAGTGGGCAGGAGTCGACGGCGAACGCATCCTGACCACTCGCCACGCCTATGGGTTACCGACCGTGCCAGAGCACATGATCGTGGTGGGATCTGGGGTGACAGGGGTGGAGATGGTCCACATCTTCGAGAGTCTTGGCGCAAGGGTGACCCTGGTCGTCAGCCGTCAGCAAGTCCTTCCCCATCGAGACCCGGAAGTCGCGGCGGTGCTCGAGGATGGGTTCTTGGAGCGTGATGTGAAGTTGCTCAAAGGCGCAAGGGCCACCGCGATCACCAGGGAGGGCGACGAAGTAGTGGTCGACATGGACGATGGCCGGACGGTGACCGGTAGCCATGTGCTGCTGGCGATCGGCTCTGTTCCACTGTCGGATGGGCTGGGACTGGACACGATCGGGATCGAAACCGAACGTGGCTACATCCCGGTGGACGAGTACCAGCGCACCAACGTCGATCATGTCTATGCAGCCGGCGACGTCACCGGCCAGCTCCCTCTTTCATCCGTGGCAGCGATGCAAGGCAGGAAGATCGGTCGCCATGCCCTCGGACATCCGGTTGCACCAATCGACTTCTCGAAAGTAGCCCAAGCAATTTTCACCGAACCCGAGATCGCCTCGGTTGGCCTCGAAGAGGCCGTCGCAGCCGCCGAGGGCAGAAAGGTCCGGATCACCAAGGTGCCGTTCGCCGCCAACCCGCGTAGCGTGATCCACGGCGATACCACCGGCTTTGTGAAGGTGATGTCGGATCCGGCGACGCGAGTCGTGCTTGGGGGCACAATCGTGGGCCATCGGGCGAGTGAACTGATCGGCGTCCTGGCACTGGCCACTCGTGCCCAGGTCAAAGCCGATGTGCTGGTCGATACGCTGATGGTGCATCCGAGCCTGTCTGAGAGCGTGAGCGACGCCGGCGAATAGATCCGCCTTGTCGAGATTGGAAGCGGAGCGCTCAGCGCACGATGGCGAGGACCGCCCCTGGTGATACGGCATCACCAGGCTGAACTCGCAGATCGACCAGTTCGCCCGCGATCGGTGTCTTGACCTCATTTTCCATCTTCATGGCCTCGAGGATGCAGATTGTCTCGTCCGCGTTTACCGACTCTCCCGCTTTGACCGGCACCTTGACGATCGTGCCCTGCATCGGAGCTGTGATCAGGCCTGGTTCTCCGGACGCAACAGTTGACGAACCGGCCCGCTTCGGTGGTTTGCGACCTGGCGTCGCCTTGCTGGTCGGCGCGGCCTCTGGGGTCCAGTAAGTCACCTCGAAGCGTTTGCCTCCCACCTCGACGGTCATGTCGCGCCGGGTCAACGCCTCGTCGGTCGGCATGGTCTGTCCGAAATCGAAGGGGACATCGCCGAGAACGACCTCGTCCTCCATGAATCGGGTGTGGTGGCGGCCGGCCACAAATGTCTCGTGCTCCAGCACGGCTCGGTGGGCGGGAATCGTCGTGGCCACTCCGACGATCCGATATTCGTCTATCGCCCGTTTTGCCCTTCTTATGGCTTCGGGTCTGTCTCTGCCCCATACGACCAACTTGGCGATCAGATTGTCGTAGTACTGGCTGACCGTTGCCCCCGGCTGCATCCAGGAGTCGACCCTGACCCCGAATCCGGAGGGTTCTCGGTACTCGGTGATGGTTCCGGGGTTCGGCAAGAAATCTTTGGCAGGGTTCTCGGCATTGATCCTGAGCTCGATTGCGTGCCCGTTGACCGTGACCGAGTCGAACGACAGCGGATCGCCGGCCGCCACCGCCAGCTGTTCGGCGACGAGATCGATTCCGGTTGTCATCTCGGTCACGGTGTGTTCCACCTGGAGGCGTGTGTTCATTTCCAGGAAATAGAAGCTGCCTTCTTGGTCGAGCAGAAATTCGACGGTGCCAGCGTTGCGATATTGGCAGGCGGTCGCGACCGCGATTGCCGCCTCGCCCAGAGCCTGTCTCTGCTCGGCCGACAAGAGTGGGGCCGGGGCCTCTTCGATGAGTTTTTGATGCCGACGCTGAACCGAGCAGTCTCGGTCGCCGAGGAAGACCGCGCTGCCGTGATCGTCGACAATGATTTGGGCTTCGATGTGCCTCGGTTTCACCAGGTACTTTTCGACGTAGACCTCTGGATTGCCGAAGTACGCATCTGCCTCTCGCCTGGCCCCTTCGTAGGCTTCGGAAAGGCCGGACTTGTCGTGCACCACTCGTAAGCCTTTGCCCCCACCCCCGAATGCAGCTTTGACGGCGACCGGGTATCCGAATTTGGCAGCGACGGCTGCGATCTCGTCGGCCGATGTCAAAGGCTCGGCTGTACCCGGTACGGTCGCCACCCCGGCCGCCTCGGCGGCGATGCGCGACGAGATCTTGTCGCCCATCGTGGCGATGGCCGAAGGTGGAGGGCCTACCCAGATGATGTTTGCGTCGATAACCGCTTGAGCGAATTCAGGGTTTTCGGCCAAGAACCCATACCCGGGGTGGATTGCTTCGGCATCAGATTCCGAAGCGACGGAGAGGATTCGCTCGGAGTTGAGGTAGGAGTCGGCAGCGGCTGCACCTCCGATGTTCCAGGCCTCGTCCGCCAGCGATACGTGCAGAGCATCTCGGTCGAGCTCGCTATACACCGCGATGGTCCGGATGCCGAGTTCCCTTGCGGTCCGGATGATTCGCACGGCGATTTCGCCCCGGTTCGCGATCAGAAGGGATTTCACGTCTTAGAGGTTAGGCGCATGGGCGGAGCCTGGCTGTGTTCACAGAGGGATGTTCCCATGTTTCTTGGACGGTAGGGAATCCCGTTTATTGCGCAACATATCGAGAGCCTTGATGACCTTGGAACGGGTTTCGCGCGGCTCTATGACATCGTCGACGAGTCCCAATTCGGCCGCGATGTACGGGTTGGCGAACTGAGCCTCGTACTCGGCGATCAACCCGGCCCTGGTGCTCTCCGAATCTTGGGAGGATTCGATTTCTCGGCGCTGGATAACATTCACCGCGCCTTGAGCTCCCATGACTGCGATCTCCGCGGACGGCCAGGCGTAGACGATGTCGGCCCCTATCCCCCGTGCGTTCATGACCAGGTAGGCGCCTCCGTATGACTTGCGGGTGATTACGGTGATCCTCGGCACCGTCGCCTCACAGTACGCATAAAGAAGCTTGGCCCCATGGCGGATAATGCCGCCATGTTCCTGAGCCACGCCAGGAAGGAAACCAGGGACGTCGACCATGGAGATGATCGGGATGTTGAAGGCATCGCAGGTGCGAACGAACCGTGCAGCTTTTTCGGAAGCCGAAATATCGAGCGTTCCTGCCAGACTCGTTGGTTGATTGCCGACAATGCCTACCGAATACCCATCCATCCTCGCGAAGCCAACGACGATGTTCGTCGCGTAGATTTCGTGTACTTGGTAGAACGCCCCGTCGTCGACCATCGACTCGATGACTTCGACCATGTCGTACGGCTGATTCGGGGAGTCGGGGATTATCGCGTCTAGCTGATCGTCAAAACGATCTGCTGTGTCGCTTGGAGTGAAGTACGGCGGCACCTCCATGTTGTTCTGAGGCAGGAACGAGAGCAAATATCTCACTTCTTCGAGGGCCGACTTGCCACTCTCCGCCACGAAATGGGTAACACCAGATATCGTTGCATGCGCCATCGCTCCGCCGAGCTCTTCGAATGTGACATCTTCGCCCGTCACGGCCTTGATTACATCCGGGCCAGTGATGAACAAGTGACTGGCCTGATCGACTTGATACACAAAGTCGGTGATCGCCGGCGAGTAGACCGCCCCGCCCGCACACGGACCCATGATCACTGAGATCTGGGGGATCACGCCTGATGCAGCGACATTGAGCCGGAAAATTCGACCGTACCCGTCCAGGGCTGCGACGCCCTCCTGGATTCTGGCCCCACCCGAGTCCTTGAGTCCAACGATCGGGGCCCCGACTTCGAGAGCCATGTTCATGACTTTGATGATCTTGTCGGCGACAGCCCTTCCGAGTGAGCCGCCGAACACGGTGAAGTCCTCTGCGAAAACAAAGATCGTTCTTCCGTCGATGGTGCCGAATCCCGTGACCACCGCATCACTGGGCGGCCGCTTGTCCTCGATGCCGAATCCGCGCGCCTGGTGACGAACGAACATGTCGATTTCTTGGAAGCTGTCCTTGTCGACGAGCAGATCGATCCGCTCTCTGGCGGTCAGCTTGCCAAGCTCATGCTGGCGGTCAACGGCGCGTTGGCTGCCTGCGTGGAGGGCCTCCTCGCGGCGCAATCGGAGTTGTTCGATGCCTTGTTCGGTACCCACCGGTTCCCCTACGAGGATGGCCTGGTTCAATGATGTCCGTCAGCCTTAGACCAGAAGGACATGCAATTGGATACACCCTACGCGCTTGTGGTTCTCGACCAAACGTCCTCGACCCAGGATGAGGCTCGCCGACGCTTCGATGGCGGCCCGCTCGTGGTCGTGACCGGTCGCCAGACCAGCGGAAGGGGGCGGTCGGGGTCACGTTGGGAATCGGCTCCGCGGGCGGCTGCTGTTTCGCTGGCGGTGACACCGAGTTGGCCGACGGAGACCTGGACGCGTCT
>CALCCX010000580.1 GCA_937900165.1 uncultured Acidimicrobiia bacterium
CACCTATTTTTTTTTTTTAATGATACGGCGACCACCGAGATCTACACTCTTTCCCTACACGACGCTCTTCCGATCTCCCGCGACGGCGGACTCGAGTTTTAGGAACTAGATATGGCTGAACCACAACTAGACGAACGGGTTGTTCAAATCAACCGCGTTGCCAAGGTCGTCAAGGGCGGCCGGAGGTTTTCCTTCACGGCCCTTGTGGTGGTTGGCGACGGAAAAGGCAAGGTCGGAGTGGGTTATGGCAAGGCAAAAGAGGTGCCTGCAGCCATTCAAAAGGGCATCGAATTGGCCAAACGGAGCATGTTCTTGGTTCCGATGGCCGGGACGACCCTGATCCACGAGATCATTGGTGAGCACGGTGCCTCTCGGGTGCTGCTCAAACCCGCCGCCCCAGGCACCGGGGTCATCGCCGGTGGTGCGGTCCGTCAGATTCTCGAGGCGGCAGGGGTTCGTGATGCTCTCGCCAAGTCCCTCGGTTCGCCCACCCACCTGAACGTGGCCAGAGCCACCTTGGCGGGCCTGAGAGGTCAGCGTCGTCCTGAGGACGTTGCCAGGCTGCGGGGCAAGAGCCCCGAAGAGATCACCCCGCCCGGTCTTCTGGCCGCCTATCGCTCGACTGAGATGGTTCGAGCCCAGTCGGGCATCGAGGGCTAGGGAATCGCCATGGTCAAGCAATCGACGACACTCAGGGTCACACTTGTGAAGAGCGTGATCGGACAGAAACCAAAAACCCGGGCCACGGTCCGGGGATTGGGACTTCGCAAGATCAACCACATGGTCGAGCATCAAGACACCCCTGACATGCGAGGGATGCTTCACAGAGTGAGGCACTTGATCGAGGTCGAAGAGGTTTAGGACACCGGCCCGTCGCTGGTTCGGGGATCTGCCCACGAACCGAGACGCTGCGGGCTTCAGCTGAAACAATGAGGAGCCAGTCGATGGCGACGGAAAAACGAAATCAACTGAAATTGCATCATCTCAAGCCGGCACCAGGTGCCAAGACCGTCAAGCGGCGCGTCGCGAGAGGTGAAGCGGGACGGCGTGGCAAGACAGCAGGCCGAGGCACCAAAGGCTTGAAGGCACGAAGCACGGTCAGGCCCGGTTTCGAGGGTGGACAGACTCCTCTTCAGAAACGAATCCCCCATCTGAGGGGCTTCAAACCACATAATCGCGTCGAGTACGTGGTGGTCAACGTGGAGGACCTCAGCGAGTTTCGAAAGGGCTCGACTGTCACTGTCCAAGATCTACGAGCCAAGGGCCTGGCGAAAAAACGTGGCCGGGTCAAGGTTCTCGGAGACGGAGCTCTCGAGAAGGCCTTGACCGTCGAAGTCCACGCGTTCAGCGGCTCGGCCCGCTCCAAGATCGAGGCGGCCGGAGGCACGGCCACCGTCGTCGAATAGGCGTGAAACATGGCTGAGGCACCACTAGAACGCCAGGTCGTTAACCTGCAGGCGGTGCTGGCCACCCGATCCAACCTGAGAGGCTGAGACACGATGCTCTCGATCTACCGCAACATGTTCAAGATTCCAGACCTTCGGGGCAAGATCTTCTTCACGCTGGGAATGTTCGCCGTGTACCGGTTCGGGGCTGCGATTCCGGTTCCGGGTGTCGACCTCGAGAACATCGAGGTGTTGTCCGAACAGACCGCCCAGGGTGGCATCTTGGGACTCCTCAACCTGTTCTCTGGCAACGCGCTCGAGAACTTTTCGGTAATGAGCCTCGGAATCCTGCCGTACATAACAGCTAGCATCATTGTCCAGCTCCTGACCGTGGTGATCCCCAAACTGCAGGCGTTACAGGATGAGGGAGAGTCGGGGCGCAAGGTGATCACCCAGTGGACCCGCTATATCACCATTGGTCTGGCGATACTCCAGTCGACCACCTTCTCGTACCTCTTTCACATCGGGACTCTTACAGGCGGGATCGACCTCATCCCCAACTACACGCCCAGCCGGGTGGGGATAATCGTCATCACGCTGACCGCCGGCACCGCATTCATAATGTGGATCGGAGAACTGATCACACAGCGGGGAGTGGGCAACGGCATGTCGTTGATCATCTTCGTCAGCATTCTGGCCGCGCTCCCCGGCCAGTTTCAGCTGCTGTGGCAGTTCACCGTTGCCAACGGACGGCCTTCGTTGTTCGTGATGATGGTGATCACCTTCTTTGGCATGGTGATTGGCATCCTCTTCGTCGAACAGGGCCAGCGCCGGATCCCGATCCAATTCGCCAAGCGGATCAGAGGACGCCGGGTGATGGGCGGAACCAGCACCTATATTCCCCTCAAGGTCAACATGGCCGGCGTGATCCCGGTGATCTTTGCCACCAGCGTATTGTTCTTCCCGGTCATCTTTGCGACATCCATACCGGCGACCGGATTCTTTTCGTCGATCCGCACCTTCATCAACGACAACCTGACTCCTGGCGGTACCGCCATTGGGGGAACGAGCTGGTGGTACATACTTCTGCTGTTCACCCTCATCGTATTCTTCACGTACTTTCACACCGCGATCCAGTTCGACCCGGTCCGCCAGGCCGAAACGATCCAACGTCAGGGAGGGTTCATTCCCGGTCAGCGGCCCGGCACCCAGACAGCCCGGTACCTCGAGCGGATCCTCAACCGGATCACACTACCTGGCAGCATCTTCCTGGGTTTGATCGCCGTTCTACCCGCCATCGCATCCGCCATCTGGGGCATTCCGGTCGGGTTCTCCGGAGTCTCCATCCTCATCGTCGTCGGCGTGGCACTCGAGACGATGAAACAGATCGAAAGCCAACTGACGATGCGCAACTATGAGGGTTTCCTGACGTGAGCGGGGCAACTCGCCGATGAGGCTCTTGTTTCTCGGCCCACCTGGAGCCGGCAAGGGCACCCAGGCCGAAGCAGTAGCGCATGCCAAGGGGATCGCGCATGTGTCAACCGGCGAAATGTTTCGCCGCCACGTGTCAGAGGGAACGGTGCTTGGTGAGGAGGTGAAAGCCATCATGGATCGCGGCGATCTGGTGCCGGACACCGTAACAATCGCGATGTTGCACGAGCGGATCGGCCAGGCAGATGCTGCGGATGGCTACATCCTCGATGGATTTCCCCGCACCCTGCACCAGGCGGACTCGCTCGACGCCGAAATCGGTGAGGATGCACTGGACGCGGTGGTGATCCTCGACGTTGCCGAGGACGAGTTGGTCAACCGAATGTTGTCCCGAGGTAGGGCGGACGACACCGAGGAAAGCGTTCGCAACCGCTTGGCGGTCTATCGGACGGATACCGAGCCGCTCAAAGAGTTGTACTCGAATCGGGGGATCGCTCTGACAGTCTCTGGACTTGGCGAAGTCGCAGACATAACCGGGCGGATCCTCGAATCGCTCGATTCTCTCACCAAGACGCGACCGTGATCACCTACAAGTCGCCTGCGGAATTCGAGAAGATGGCGATCGCAGGCAGGTGTGTCGCCCGGATCCACGAGGAAGTCCAGGCCGCCTCTGAGCCAGGTGTGAGCTTGCGAGAGTTGGACGCGATCAGTGCCAAGATTTTGAAAGAGGACGGCTGTACCTCTTCTTTCCTTCGGTACCAGGGCACTTTTCCGGCCACCATTTGTGCATCGGTGAACGACCAGATCGTGCACGGAATTCCTGGGGACTACGAACTCCGCGAAGGCGACGTGCTCTCGCTCGACGTGGGGGCAATTTTCGAGGGCTTTCACGGTGATGCCGCCCTGACCTATGGGATCGGCGAAGTCGAACCTGCCGTTCAACAACTGATCGAGGTCACGGAGCGAGCCCTATGGGCGGGGATCGATGAGGTGCAGCACGGGGCGAGGGTTGGCGACATCGGTGCCGTAATCGAATCGAGCGCCGAGCCATATGGCTACGGGGTCGTCAAGGAGTATGACGGTCACGGTATCGGCCGCCAGATGCACGAGCAGCCTCAGATCTTCAATCACGGCCGCCGCGGTTCGGGAGTGAGACTCAAGAAGGGCATGGCGATTTGCATCGAGCCGATGTTCAACCTCGGCACGGACGCCACCAGAGTCGAGCCCGACGGATGGACGGTGGTCACCGCCGACGGCTCCATCTCCGCCCATTTCGAGCACACCATCGCCATCACCAGATCGGAAGAGCACACGTCTGAACTCCAGTCACACTGATATATCTCGTATGCCGTCTTCTGCTTGAAAAAAAAAAAAAAAACAAAA
>CALCCX010000581.1 GCA_937900165.1 uncultured Acidimicrobiia bacterium
GAAGACGGCATACGAGATATATCAGTGTGACTGGAGTTCAGACGTGTGCTTTCCGATCTCCTTTTTGAGATGGCCACTGCTGCGCTAGACGCGGCAGACCCGAGACCGGCCACCGCCAACGCCATCACCAGAACAAAAGGGTCCCTCGAAATCGGAGGGTTCGATCTTCCAGAACCACCAGGTATCAGGATCATCGCGTTCGGCAAGGCAGCATCTGCGATGGCGGTCGGCGTGCTCGATCGTTTGGGCGACATCCCCTATGACGGACTCGTCGTAAGCAACCATTTCGTACGCCTTCCACCTGGCCTCGAATCAATCGTTGCAGCTCACCCTTCCCCCGATGCCGAGTCCCACAGGGCAGGCAGGCGGGCCCTAGAGCTCGCCCGATCGGTGCCAGCTGACCATTTGGTGTTGTATCTCGTCTCTGGGGGTGGCTCTTCGCTGATGGCATATCCCGCCGACGGTGTGCTCTTGGCGGACAAGGTTCGGCTGATTGAGCACTTGATCCTTTGCGGTGCGACGATCACGGACCTGAACACGGTCCGCCGATACCTATCTCAGGTGAAAGGAGGCCGCCTCGGCCTAGCCACCGCTGGGGCATTCGTAACCCTCGCCCTGAGCGATGTCGTCAGATCTATGCCGAGCGACATAGCCAGCGGACCCACGGTGCCATCTCCAACAACACCCCAAGACGCCAGACGGATCGTCGAACGGCACCGATCGCATTTTGACGCAGCCGATTCTGTTCTAACTGCTCTCGGCTCCCAGCAACCTGCCAAGCCTCCTTCGAGCCCTTTTGTGATCGTCGGAGATGGAGCGACCGCGGCTCGATCCGCAGCGAAGGTGGCTGACGCGACGATAGTTTCTACGACACTGGAGGGCGAGGCGAGGGAGGCAGCTCGCCGGGCGATCGAAGCGGTACCGGCCGGCCAAATAGGAGTCTTCGCAGGCGAGACGACCGTCACCGTCACCGGCAACGGCGTCGGCGGCCGGAATCAAGAGGCAGCGGTTGCCGCGGCCCTCGCCATCTCCGGTCGAGAAATCGCGTTCATGGCACTGGGAACCGACGGGATAGACGGCCCAACGCCGGCCGCCGGCGGAATCGTCGATGGCACCACGGCGGCGATGGCCAGAGCGAATGGAGTGGATCTGCCTGGCTCACTTGCCAGCAACGACTCCAACACGGCTTTGACGGCTCTTGGCTGCGCGATCATCATGGGACCAACCGGAACCAACGTCGGAGATCTCTGGATAATCGACCGTCGAGAAACCTAGGCTAAGCCCTCTTGCAAGGGCCTATTTGAGTACGATTCTGTGATTCGGCGAGGGGGAAATGAACATGTCGGTGCAATCTCGCTCGACTACAAGGATGTCGCTCACGGAGACTGAGATCCAACAGGACCTCGTCCGCAAGTGCATTCGCGAGATCGGTTCGGCTCCAAACGTGGACGATGCGCTCGCAGCCGTCATCCGCCGCATCTGCGAATTCGCGGGATGGGTCGGAGGCGAGGCCTGGATCCCGAACACTGCCGGAACGGACCTCGAACCTGCGGGTGTGTTCCGCACCGACTCCGGAGTCGCCACTTCGTGCCAGGATCTGAACAACCGTCGGTTCGGTCTCGGTATCGGTGATCTAGGGCAAGCATGGGTCTCCAAACTGCCTGTGGCATTCGCCGACCTCGCAACCAGCGACATCTTTTGCAACATCGTCCAAGGCAGTGGGTTCGGGTCCACCAAAGGCCTCGCCGTTCCGGCCGTCTCCGGAGGCGAGGTCGTGCGGGTCCTGGTTTTTCAACTGCAGGAAGACTCAGGGTCCAACCCACAGATCGTTAAGACGATCGCGACAGTTGCGGGGCAGCTTGCCGCGGCCATCCAGCGCAGGCTGGCCGAAGACGCTCTCAAGAGGAGTGAGGCGCGGAACCGATCCATGTTGAAAGCAGTCCCCGACCTGATCCTGCGCCTTGCTCCTGACGGCACCTACCTGGACTACCAGGTACCAGAAGGACCTCACCACTTCCCCGCGACGGAGCGGCTGGTCGGCAAGAAGGTGGGAAACGTCGCCGGCCCAGAATTCGCCAAAAAGCTGCGCGCAGCACACGTCAGGGCAATCGAGACCGGTGCAGTGCAGAGGTGGGAATATCAGGTCGAGTTGGACAATGACGAAATTCGCGATCGGGAGGCTCGCATCTTGCCGATCCCCGAGCTCGACGAAGCGCTTGTAGTCGTCCGCGACACCACCATTCAAAAGACGACCGAACGTCGGCTCCAAGAGGTCATCCGATCCAAGGACGAGCTGATTGCCTCGGTTAGCCATGAGATTCGCACGCCGCTGACCGCCGTGATCGGGTTCGCCGAATTGCTCGAAACCTCGGCCGATACTCTTTCGGCCGACGAACAACAGGAGATGATCGCCTGCGTAGTCAGGGAAGCATCGGACATCGCCTATATCGTCGAGGACCTCCTGGTCGCGGCACGAGCGGACATCGAAACCCTGAGCGTCACCGAAGAGGAGGTGAACCTTGAAGCCCAGTTTGATCGCGTTCTGGACCGCTGGCATGAATCTGACAACCATCCGATACAGAGATGCACCAAGCCTGTCACTGCGATTGGCGATCCGGGCAGGATTCGTCAGATACTCCGTAACCTGGTCACCAACGCTGCGCGTTACGGAGGGGAGCACAAGCAAGTTCATATCAGTTCCCTCCTTGGCACAGCCTTCATCGAAATACGGGACGACGGATGCGGGGTCCCAAGGGACCATGAGGCGGGCATCTTCGATCCCTATGAGCGGGCCCCGGCGTCGGTCAGCCAACCGGGATCCGTCGGGCTCGGCCTCACCATTTCTCGCACGTTGGCACGGCTGATGAACGGTGATCTGACCTACGAGCGTGACGACGGCTGGAACACATTCCGCCTGAGTCTGCCAATCAGTCCGACTCAAGAGGCATTGATTGCATCAGAACCCACCGCATTGCGCGGTTCGACTCGACCAGACGGATAGGGTCTAACCGGCGAGGTCAGGCGAGAACGCACATGAAATGAAGAGTGGGGCAGCCAGATGGCTGCCCCACTCTTCATTCATTCAGCTCACAGTTCGGAAGGACTGTGGGGCATATTTCGCCCATGGCGAACGCGCCCAAAACCCTGGGCGCATTGTTGCCCACCTTTTCTAGAAGTCCATCCCTCCGCCGCCGTGGCCATGATCGCCGCCTGGCATCGCCGGAGCATCTTCCTTCTGCTCGGCAACCAGCGCTTCGGTTGTCAGCAACAACGCTGCGATCGACGCGGCATTCTGAACGGTCGAACGAGTCACCTTCGCCGGATCCGGGATCCCGGCTGCCAACATGTCGACATACTCGCCGGTCTCTGCGTTGAACCCGAAGGATCCCTCGCCGTTGCGCACAGCCTCGACCACCACACCGGCCTCATGGCCGGCGTTTGCGGCAATTTGCCGTAGCGGTTCTTCAAGGGCTCTGCGAACCAGACTGCGCCCGATCTTCTCATCGTCGGTTCCGCCGCGAATCTTGTCGATTGCGGCCTGGGCCCGAAGCAAAGCCACACCGCCACCCGCCACGATGCCTTCTTCCACCGACGCACGCGTCGCGGAAACGGCATCCTCGATGCGGTGCTTTTTTTCCTTCAGCTCGACCTCGGTGGCGGCACCAACCTTGATGACAGCTACGCCGCCGGCCAGTTTTGCCAGTCGTTCTTGCAGCTTTTCCTTGTCCCAGTCCGAGTCGGTGTTCTCGATCTCACGCTCGATCTGAGCGATCCGAGCGGTGACGGCAGACGACTCACCCGCGCCGTCAACGATGGTGGTGTCGTCCTTGCTGATGATCACTCGCCGGGCACGACCCAACATGTCAACCGCGACGTTCTCGAGCTTGAGCCCGACCTCTTCGGAGATCACCGTCGCACCCGTCAGGATGGCGATGTCTTGAAGCATGGCCTTGCGACGCTCGCCGAAACCAGGAGCCTTGACGGCCGCCGAAGCGAACGTGCCACGGATCTTGTTGACGACCAGGGTCGCCAGAGCTTCACCCTCTACGTCCTCTGACAGCACCAGAAGCGCCTTGCCGGTCTGCATGATCTTTTCCAGGACCGGCAGCATGTCATTGACAGAACCGATCTTCTGGTTGGCGATCAACAGGTACGGCTCATCGAGAATCGCTTCCTGGCTGTCAGGATCAGTGATGAAGTATGGGCTGGTGTAACCCTTGTCGAACTGCATCCCCTCGGTGAACTCGAGTTCGATCCCGAAGGTCTGGCCCTCTTCTACCGTGATGACACCGTCTTTGCCTGCTTGCTCAAAAGCCTCGGCGATTGACTTCCCGATCTCGGGATCAGCCGCCGAGATCGAAGCCACGGCCGCGACTTCCTCGGTGGTTTCGATTTCTTTGGAGAAATCACCGATGAACTCGGTCACCTTGGTGACGGCCTGCTCGATGCCTCGCTTGAGACCCATCGGGTTGGCCCCGGCCGCCAGGTTCTTGAGTCCTTCCCTGACCATCGCCTGAGCGAGCACCGTAGCGGTGGTGGTTCCATCACCTGCCACGTCATTGGTCTTGGTTGCAACTTCCTTGGCGAGCTGCGCCCCCATATTCTCATAGGGGTCGATGAGCTCGATTTCCTTGGCGATGGTCACACCATCGTTGGTGATGGTGGGTGCACCCCACTTCTTCTCGAGGACGACATTGCGCCCCTTCGGTCCGAGGGTCACCTTGACGACATCCGCGAGCTTATTGACGCCCGCTTCGAGGCCGCGGCGAGCTTCCTCGTCGAAACGAAGATCCTTTGCTGCCATTTTCTACTTACCTCCTAGAACTGTGGATCAACCGACGATGGCGAGGATGTCGCGGGACGAGAGGATGAGGTATTCCTTCCCCTCGAACTTCAACTCCGTGCCTGCGTACTTTGAGTAGACGACCGTGTCGCCCTTCGAGACGTCGAGAGCGACGCGCTCCTTGCCTTCATCATTCCACTCGCCTGGCCCGACGGCCAGGACGCTGCCAAGTTGTGGCTTCTCCTTGGCTGTATCGGGGATGACGAGACCAGACGCCGTGCGCTGTTCGTCCTCGTCGTCTGGGGCGACGATGACACGGTCGCCGAGCGGCTTCAAGTTCATCGAATTTTCCTCCTTCGCGAATTAGCACTACCTGTGTGAGAGTGCCAGACAACGTTAGCACTCTCCAGTGGAGACTGATAAAGCGCAAAACCACAGCCACAGCCACAGCCACAGACGATCTTGCTCGAGCAGGCCGGAGGGCAACTCTGATGCTGCGTACCAACTCGCCCGCACATCTCCTCCCCCGGGCGTCGACGAAGGAGGCGTCCGTTTGGGGGAGGACGCGGAAGCAACTTGTTGCTGACGCCGGAGGGGGCCGCTCCCACCCAGAGAACCTTCCGTTGGGCCGCAGCAAACGGCGAGGAGGGCAGTACGCTGCGCGGACGATGAGCGACCGCAAGACGATTTTGGTGCGGGTCACGGGACCCGACCACCCAGGGATTACCGCCGGACTGATGTCGATCCTCGCCGAGAACGGGGCAGATATCGAAGACGTCGAGCAGATATCACTGCGTGGGCATCTGAACCTGGGTGTGGTCGTAGCCGTTCCAGAAGGCCGGGATCTCCTCAAGGAGTTGCTGCTGTTCGGCTGGGACGAGAATGTAGCGGTCGACTTCGAATTGGTCGATCAAGTCCCAAGCGAGCCGTTCATCGGCCACGTCATTACAGTCCTCGGCTCAGAAGTTGGTGCCGCGGACTTCGGGGCGGTGGCAGAAGTCATCGCCTCGGCGGGCGGCAACATCCATCGCATCATCAGGCTCGCCCGCTATCCGGTGATGTCCTACGAGCTCCTCGTCCAGGGCGGTGATCTCGAAATGATGCGGGCAGAATTGATCGCGGTCGCCAACGAACGGTCCATCGACGTCGCCATCCAGCGGCAGGATCTGGGCCGACGGGCCAAGCGATTGGTTGTGCTCGATATGGATTCGACCCTGATTCAGAGCGAAGTCCTCGATCTGGTGGCCGAAGAGGCCGGGGTTGGAACCGAAGTGTCGGCGATCACAGAGCGGGCAATGGAAGGCGAACTCGATTTCGAGGAGGCTTTGCGGGCGCGGGTTCGATTGTTGGCCGGCGCGGAAGCAGAGGTGATTGATCGAGCTCTTGATCGTGTCGCTTTGACGCCTGGGGCCAGGACTTTCACCAGAACCCTCAAACGACTCGGATACAAGCTGGCTGTCGTGTCTGGCGGCTTCGAGCAATTTGCCGACAAAGTGGCAAGCGAACTCGGTCTCGATCACGCCTTCGCGAACCGATTCGAGATTGTCGACGGCAAACTGACCGGCGAGTTGACCGGGCGAATCATCGACCGGACCGAGAAGGCCTCGATTCTGAACGAAGTGGCCGCGGCCGAGGGAATCCCCCTCGAACAGACGGTGGCGGTAGGAGACGGCGCCAACGACCTCGACATGTTGGCGAAGGCCGGCCTAGGAATCGCGTTCAACGCAAAACGCACCGTCAACGACTCGGCCGACGCCGCGGTGTCAGTGCCGTTCCTGGACGCAATCCTCTTCATCCTCGGAATCCGTCGAGACGAGATCGTCGACGCCGACAACGGCGGCTCCCTCTAAACCCGACCTGGAGTGTTCTGGGGCAACCCTGGGTACAACTCAGGGTTCCTGGCGTCGCTATAGCGGCGCCTAGCACCCCGGGTTCGTCGAGGATCGCCCCACAAGAATCGGCAGATCGGAAGAGCACACGTCTGAACTCCAGTCACACTGATATACCTCGTATGCCGTCCTCTGTTTGAAAAAAAAAAAAACCCCATCTGAACTCCCCTCATCTCTCTCTCCATCCCTCCTCCCCCATCATCCACCTCCTCCCCCCCCACC
>CALCCX010000582.1 GCA_937900165.1 uncultured Acidimicrobiia bacterium
AATGTGATTTTTTTTTTTTCAAGCAGAAGACGGCATACGAGATATATCAGTGTGACTGGAGTTCAGACGTGTGCTCTTCCGATCTTCCTCTCAGACCCTTCGTACGCGGGACAGGTCGTGGTCATGACTATGCCCCATATTGGAAATTACGGGGTGACGGCTCAAGATGATCAGTCGCCTCGCCCGGCCGCCAGGGGTCTGGTGGTCAGGTCGATGTCTAGGCGCCATTCCAACTGGAGGGCGGAAGGTTCGCTCTCTGCGTATCTGCAGGAGGCAGACGTTGTTGCGATCGCTGAAATTGACACCAGAAAACTGACTCGCCATGTACGCGATCGGGGGGCGATGCCGGTTGCCATCGGAGTCGACGTCGACACTGCCGAACTCGCCGAACTGGCCGCTTCTGCCCCTTCGATGGCCGGCCAAGACCTGGCCTCAGGGGTGTCTACGTCACAGGCCTATGACGTGGGGGCGATCGGTGAACCCATTGGCCGGGTCGTTGCGATCGATCTGGGGATGAAACGAGATATCTACCGGCAATTGTCGACCAGAGGCCTCGACGTCACCGTGGTTCCTTCACGAACTTCGGCCCAAGAGATCCTGGCGTTGACCCCCACCGGGGTGTTCCTGTCAAACGGACCCGGTGATCCCGAACCATTGATCGGCCCGATCGAGACGCTGAGAGGGCTGCTCGGCCAGGTGCCGGTGTTCGGAATCTGTCTCGGTCATCAGGTGCTCGGGCTGGCGCTCGGAGCGTCGACGTTCAAACTCCCTTTCGGTCACCACGGGGCGAACCATCCGGTGAGACGCCTATCAGACGACACGGTGACCATCACTTCGCAGAACCATGGGTTCGCCGTGGACCTCTGGAGTCTGACCGGCGAAGATCCGCCGGAGGCCACCGGGCTGGCAGGACCTGAGCTTCTACCGGATGAGGTCGACGGTCGTTTCGGTCTGATCCGGAGCACTCACCAGAACCTCAACGATGGGACCCTGGAGGGCCTGAGCTGTCGCGATGTACACGCTTTTTCGGTGCAGTACCACCCCGAGGCTGCGCCAGGGCCCAGAGACGCGATGGGACTATTCGACGATTTCCTCGAGTTGATGGGTCTCGAAGGGGAGGGCTCCTGATGCCAAGGCGCACAGACATTGAAACTATTTTACTCATCGGCAGCGGTCCGATCATCATCGGTCAGGCAGCAGAATTCGACTATTCGGGGACACAGGCGGCCAAGGTTCTGATGAGCGAGGGGTACCGGGTCGTACTCGTCAATTCGAACCCGGCGACGATCATGACCGATCCCGAGTTTGCGGATGCCACATACATCGAGCCGATAAACGCAGAAGTAGTCGAGCGAATCATCGAACGGGAACGCCCCGAAGCCCTGCTACCCACGCTGGGCGGCCAGACCGCCCTCAATGTGACGACCGAGCTGGCGCGTTCAGGAGTACTGGAGCGTTACGGAGTGGAGTTGATCGGGGCCGGCCTCGACGCCATCGACAGGGCGGAAGATCGAGGTTTGTTCAAGAAAGTCATGGAGGAGGCTGGACTGGCGGTGCCGAGGGCCGTCTACGCCAGATCGATGGCCGAAGCACTCAAAGGAGCAATCGAGATCGGGTATCCGATCATGGTGCGGCCCTCGTTCATCCTGGGTGGGGGTGGCACCGGCATCGCGGCGGATGAGACCGAATTCATCAAGGTGGCGCGCTACGGCCTGGCGACGTCGCCAGTTGGCGAGATCTTGGTCGAAGAGTCGGTGGTCGGATGGAAGGAATTCGAACTCGAGGTGATGCGCGACTGCAAAGACAACGCGGTTGTGGTGTGTTCCATCGAAAATCTCGACCCGATGGGTGTGCACACTGGAGACTCGATCACAGTCGCTCCGGTGCAGACTCTCTCTGACCGCGAGTACCAGGACATGCGAGACGAGGCGATCGAGGTGCTGCGAATCATCGGCGTCGAGACCGGTGGTTCGAACGTGCAATTCGCGGTGGATCCCGCGACCGGCAAACGCCTGGTCATAGAGATGAACCCGAGAGTTT
>CALCCX010000583.1 GCA_937900165.1 uncultured Acidimicrobiia bacterium
GAAAAGCCAAGTCGAGGTCGACCAAGTCATCGTGGCCATTGGCCAGAGCCGGGGCGGGTCGCTACTGATCGGTGAGTGCGCCGTGAATTGGTCTGAGGCCAGAACGGCCGACAAGAAGACAGGCAGAGTATGGAACGACAGGGTCTTTGTCGCCGGAGACCTGGTTGGCGGAGACCGCACCGTGACAGGGGCGATCGCCGGCGGTCTGAGGGCAGCTTGGGGAATCGACCGTAGCCTGCGTGGCCCTGCGAAGGCGGATGTACGAATGCCTCCTCCGCTCGTTCAGGGTGGATCACCCGCGACCCGCAAGGGTGTGACGAGGGTGGACACCGAGACGAGATACTGCCCGATCGAGTTGGAACCGGCGGCCAGGGTGCTGGGCTTTGAAGAGGTAGCGAGCACTCTCACAGAAGAACAAGCCAGGGCGGAGGCGGCCCGGTGCATGATTTGTGGGCTCTGTGGCAACTGCAATGCCTGCCTCGACCTGTTCGGCTGCCCGGCCTTCTACATCACGGATTTTCGAATCGAGATCGACCCCCAGCTTTGCGTGGCGTGTGGCGTATGCGCCCAGTTCTGTCCGAACGATGCGATCTACCCCGTGATGGCTCTGGCGCAAAGCGAGCCGCAGTGAGCACTTCCTGCAATCTCGTGCTGGTAGGGGTTGGCGGGCAGGGCGTGCTCAGCGCGGCCCGGCTGGTGGGATTGGCCGCGACAGAGGCCAGTCTGAATACTCGGGTCGGCCAGATCTATGGGCTGTCTCAACGCGGTGGCAGTGTTGAGGCGACCGTGCGGATTGGGCACATCGAGACGGCGTTCATCTCTGAGACTGAGGCTGATGTGGTACTGGGGCTCGAGCCGCTGGAGACCGAGCGCGCCCTCCCGCGAATGTCGGCGACCACCATCGTGCTGGTCAACCGAACACCCATCATCCCTATGGGCCTGGCAGGTCCGGCAGACAGCAAAGGCCCCTCGGCCCTCGCTCTCGCTCAGTATCCAGATTTCGAGTCGACCGTCGCTCACATAGAGGCCGTGGCCCAAACCGTGTACCTCGTAGATGGGAATGCCTTGGCCAGACTCGCCGGAAACCACCGGCTCCTCAATTTGGTCATGCTTGGGGCCCTCGATGGGGTTGGGGCTTTGCCGATACCTACCGGAGCTCTGAGTTCGGTGGTGGAGCGCCATGGTCCTAGTGGGGATCCCGAGACCCGGACAGCGGCGTTTGCCCGCGGCCGTGAGTTTGGAAGCGAAGCTCGCTTGGCGATGGCGAGTGCTCACGACGACGCCCGTCCCCGCTGAATGATGCCAACCACCGACCCACCCGTCGTCCTCAGCCTCGAGCAGGCCCTGAGCCTGCCGTACGGCACGCTGCGATTCGTCCACCTCGGCTGGAGGGTGATCCGGATCGAGGCGACACCGCAACCAGGCCGTCCCTCCAGTGGCGATCCCAACCGCTACATAGGTCGACCCGTGGCGGGGGAGGACCGGCACGGCTACTTCGTGGCTCCCAACGTCGGCAAGGAGGCGATCACCCTCAACCTCAAAGAGGAGGAAGGTCGCCTCACCCTTCTTCGCTTGATCGAGGAGTTGGCGGTCGACGTCTTCTGCACCAACACGATGCCGGCCCGCCACGCCGAGCTCGGCATCGACTACGAGACGCTGCGATCCGCTCGACCGGACCTCATCTGGTGCTCGGTGTCGGCGATGGGTCTCGAATATCCGGACGTTCCCGGTTACGACCCCGTCACACAGGCCCTTTGCGGGTTCATGGACCTGACCGGGGAGCGCGAAGGCCCGCCGCTCCAATGCGGCCCGCCTCTGGCCGATCTCAAGTCGGGGGACGAGGTGTTCGCCCAGGTGCTGTTGGCCATGCTGGAGCGAGAACGCACCGGCGATGGCAAACTGATCGATATCTCCCTGGCGCACTCGGCGGTGTCGTGGCTGCAGACGTTCACGCCGCTGCTCGACATGGGGAGTTCTCCAGACGAGCTGCGCCGCAACGGCAACAAGCACCGCCAGTTCATCCCCGTGAACGCCTATCCGACCGCAGACGGGTTCATCTACGTCGCCATCGGCAGCGACGCCCAATGGAGTCGGCTCGTCGCCCAGCCGATGTTCGAGCCACTCGACCAACCGCGTCTTCGGACCAATGAAGGACGCCGGTCTGCTCAGGATGACGTCCATGCCGAGATCGTTGAGCTGACGAGCCGGTACGAGACCGAGCAAGTGGCGAAGGTTCTGGAGGAGGCCTCGATTCCACACTCGCGGATCACGCCTATCGAGGGGGTTCCCGACCTCGACTTTGTCAAGCGATCCGCCCTGCAGACCGTGGCCCCGGACGGCCGGGTGATCCGCCTGCCGCCACCGGCGGTGCCGGTCTCCCATCTCGAGGACATCGACAGGACCTTGCCTTTTGCTCCGGCCTACGGCGAGCACACCGACGCGGTTCTGACCGAAGCCGGTTTCTCGGCAGGCGAGCTGGAATCGTTGCGCGCCCGAGGGGTGATCGCCTGATGGGCTACGAGTACCACCGTCCATCGACCCTCGACGAAGCGGTCCGCCTCGCGGCAGAGATTCCCGAGTCGAGCTATGTCGCAGGCGGCACCGATCTCTTCGTGCAGATGCGCAAAGGCCACCGTGAGCCCCGTGCGCTCATCTCATTGCGGGGGTTGAGTGAGCTGGGCGGCATCGAGGCGTCGGCCAGAGTGCGGATAGGTGCTGGCGTCCCGCTCAGTGACGTCCAGGTCCACCCCGCGGTGGTCGAGATGTTCCCGGCGTTGGTCGCATCCATCGCAACCCTCGGAAGCCGCCAGATCCGCAACGTCGCCACCGTGGGCGGCAATCTGTGCAATGCGTCTCCCGCGGCAGATACCGCACCCCCTCTGCTGGTTTACGGGGCGTCGGTCGAGCTGCGCGATGTGGACGGTAGGCGCGAGGTACCCCTGGAAGACTTTCTCCTGGGTCCCGCCCAAACGGCGCTGAGGGCAGGCGAGATTCTCACCGCCATCTTGTTGGCTCCATCCGTTGGTGGAACGTGTTCGGTCTTCCTCCGCAAGGGGCGGGTGGCGATGGACCTGCCTATTGCCAGCGTGGCCGCCCTCGTGGTGTGGGATGGGGCTACTTGCATCCGGGTCAAACTCGCGGCGGGCGCGGTCGCACCGGTTCCCCTTCGACTCAGACGTTCGGAGTCGATGGTCGACGGAACGAATCTCGATGCCGAGATCAGGGGGCGGGCGCGGGAGACGGCCGAGACCGAGATCTCCCCGATCACAGATCTGCGCTCGACCAAGGACTACAGGCGACACCTGACCGGGGTGCTTGTCGAGCGAGCCCTCGAACATCTCGCTGGTGAGGTTGGCGGATGACCATCGAGCTGTCCTTCGAGCTGAACGGCTTCCCCGTCGAGATCGGCGTCAAGCCCGATCTTCGGCTTCTCGACCTCCTGCGAGATGTCCTAGGCGAGACAGGGACCAAGGAAGCCTGTGGCGAGGGTGAATGCGGCCCGTGCACTGTGCTGGTCGACGGCCGCGCGGTGAACTCCTGTCTCTTTCCGGTCGGCGAAGTAGATGGTGCGGCGGTGACCACCATCGAAGGGCTGACCGCTTCGAACGGCCGACTCTCCCAAATCCAAAAGGCGTTTCTCGCCAAGGGAGGAACGCAGTGCGGTTTCTGCGCACCCGGCATGATCATGACGACTGCCGCCCTCCTTGCAGAGAACCCGAGATCGGAAGAGCGTCGTGTAGGGAAAGAGTGTAGATCTCGGTGGTCGCCGTATCATTAAAAAACAACTATTAACCACATCCTTGCTCCCAC
>CALCCX010000584.1 GCA_937900165.1 uncultured Acidimicrobiia bacterium
GAGGTCGAGGAAGCTCCCATAGTCAGGGACGCGGCCCCCGTTGCCGAAGGATTGGCGCTCCTGCTTGTTTTGGACGGCCAGCGTCTGGCCGTGTCGCAGGTCATTGGAGGACGCTTGGAAGAACTGGTCCTGTTATCGCCCGATGAGGGCTTCGGTGGGCTGAGGGCGGTCTTGGTGCCTGGAACCGATGCGTTACGAGCTGTCGGTCCCGATCACGGCCGGATGACCGTGTGGGAGTGGATTCCGTAGCCTGATAGCTACGCTCCTCGCCCAACTCTGAGGGGTCGGATCGGGTGACAAGAAATAGGTGGGCGGGCACTTCGGGTGCCCGCCCACCTAGTGAATGTTCTCGGTTGGGATCAGATCAGACTTCGGAGACAACGCCACGGTTGCGGGGGAACCGCACCGGGCTGTGGTTATAACAATAGGGCCCGTGGTTGTAGCGTGATAGCTTGGTTGCACAGTCGGTTGTTGTGCAAAACCTCGTGTCTTCGATGGTCTTGGGGCGACGCCCCTTCATCCTCCGCCATGCCCGCAGAGTTGCCTGGCTCTCCATTGCCTCTCCAATCCCGCCCCCCGGCGAGTAGTCCCTGTTCTGGTTCGTCGGCGGCGGTCGGGGCCGAGCCGCTGGTTCTTCCAGTTCGTTTTCATTATCGGCAATGGGGCCCATTCTGTGGAGTCACAATTCGTAGGCCCCCAGAGTGGCTAGTCCACCACGCTGTGTGGTCACTAGCGTTGTCAACATGCCTCACGAAAGAGAGGCAGCTCGGCTGACTGAAATACCCGGAAAGGCAGTGGTGGGTTACCGATCGAGGATGTGATTGACCACGCTGCGAAGGTCTTGGATTCCTGTGCGTTTGGAGGAACTGACCCAAGAGATGTGCGATCTGTCGACGTCGAGCCGCGAGGCGAGTTCCTCGCTACGGCGATGGCGTTTCGAGGACCTCACCTTGTCCATCTTGGTTGCCACAAGACGGTATGAGCATTCAATGTGGTCCAACCATTCGATGGTTTCCAGGTCGAGTTTGGTCGGCCCGATCTCGCCATCTATCAGGACTAGCGTGGTCGCGAGCGTGTCGCGCTCGATCAGGTAGGTTTCGATCATCCCTGACCAACGGCGTTGCTCGGATTTTGATGCCTTGGAAAATCCGTATCCAGGAAGATCGACCAGCCACCGGCCTGACCCGGCCGGCTCTCGTTCATAAATGTTGATCAACCTCGTCGCGCCAGGGGTCTTGGACGTCCTGGCGAGATCGCGCCGATTGGAGAGGGCGTTGATCAAGGACGACTTACCTACGTTGGAGCGTCCCACCATCGCCACTTCAACGACGGAGTCCGGCAGCTGATCCATCCTCGCGGCGGATTGGACGAAATTCAGTCTGAGGGGGTCAGCCATGACGGTTCGTGCCCGTCTGTCTCAGAGGTAGGTTCCGGAGTGTTCGCCCGTATCTTCGCCTGGTTCCAAAGCACCTCGAGTCCGCATCTCGGCGAGCTGGGATTGCGCTTCCACTTGCTGATTCACCAGCGAAGCCTGGATGCCGTGGAAGAGGCCCTCCAGCCACCCGATGAGCTGAGCCTGTGCGATCCGGATTTCCGACTCCGAAGGCGCCTCACCTTCGGCAGCGAGAGGTAGAAAGATGTCATCCATTTCCATTCTTAGTTCTGGCGAGATGACATCCCTCAGTTGATCAAGCGAGCGTTCGTGAACCTCGAACAGCCGACGCCTGCTCGGCTCATCGGTTGGGGCTTGTCGAATCTCGTCCAGCATCGCCCTTGTCATCGACGCCATCCGGATCAGTTTGGTTGGCTGTGAAATCGCCGGTCCGCCAGCCCTGGGCTTGTTCTGCTCGTCTGCGACAACGTCGGGTTGTTTCGGTTGTTCTGACGGCGGTTGTTGTGGATTCTGTGGGTCTGTCACAGTCCCAGTCTAGGAGGGTGTTGGGGACGCGGGCTGCCGGATCGGAACCTCGACATTCCTGCTCAGAAGTCCGATGTTTCGTGGCATCCAATCGCCTAACGGTCTGTTCGGTGCCCGTTGATCGTTTCTCAAGCCTCGCGCTCAAATCACTGGTTATCGAGTATGAAATGCGTTAAACTAGCGTTGATCGTCACAGATGGTGTTATCCGCCGTCATAGATTACTCGAGGCCGGGGTTGGCCTGTGGACAGGCAACGCCAGGGGAAACGAAAATAGATTGAGGACGCCAGAAGAAGGGACCTGATGGCGACGCTGACGAAGGTGAGCAACATGGCCGAGGACTTTCCGCCCATTCTCGATGCGTCACATGTCGCCGAGTTGTTGGGGATGAACGTTCAGATGGTTCGGAAATACGCGAGGGAGGGTCGAATACCCGCGTACCGCCTCCCTGGAGGTCGGACCTTCAAGTTCTTTCGAGACGAAGTGTTCGAGTTTCTGCGCAAGCATCCGGTTACGGACAACATTGAGGTCTCCGAAGACCTCGATGGGTAGAAGCGGCCGGCGACTGAATCGCCGGCTTCAAACAGCAACACGATCGCTGTGGGCCAGAACCGCGTCGAGACTCATCGCAACGTACCCGGCGCTTCCGTAGCGCTCGCCCTGGGAGGCAGCGATCATCCCGCTGAGCACGGCAGCCGCAGCCGGCGAAAGGTCGCCCTGAGATCTGATCGGCACCGCAGATCCGCGACGGTGGGCGATGGCCACCTCCAAGGGGTTGAGACCGTCGAACGGTTTGCGGCCGCTGACCATTTCGTAGAACGTCACTCCAAGGGCGTAGATGTCGCATTGCGGTGTGGCCGGCGCCCCAGATACTCTTTGAGGCGACATGTAGTGGATCGAACCGAATACCCCATCTGGCGAGGGTACACCGACCTCCGTGGCGATCCCGAAATCAGAAAGCTTCACGCCCCCGTCATTTCGGATCAGAATGTTGCTGGGCTTTACGTCGCAATGAACTACGCCGCGGCCATGGATGTGACCGAGTGCCCTGGCGAGGGCTCCGGTGATTCGGATCGCGGTCGCAGGAGGAAGATGGCCGCGGCGCAGGATCTGATCGAGTGCCTCACCGGGTACGAACTCCTCGACCAGGTAGGGTCGAGGCCCGTGTTGGTCGGCATCCAGCAGCCTTACTACGTGCTGGTGGTCGATACGGGCGGCCAAAGCAACACTTCGAGTGAACCTGGCTCTGGCAATGGGGTCGCCTGCTGCCCGCTTTGACATCCGTTTGACGGCGACGGGCCGACCCAGGCGGAGATCACGCGCCTGCCACACCGCCGCATCTCTGCCGGCGGAAAGTCGTCGCTCGAGGCGGTAGCGATTTCCCACAGTTTTCACAAGATCTCCCTGTAGCCCTGTTGTTAGTCCCAGGGATCATTTAGAGCAAGGAGTTGTTGCCGAAATACCTGCGAATGGTGCGCCAGACCCATACGAAACCGCGCCTAAAGTGATCAAGCCCACGCACAGTGGGAAATCGCGGAGGCGCACTACACCAAGCCCGCCCCGCTACGTCAAGCGATGCCGAACGGCGGATGGCGGATGGCGGATGGCGGATGGCGCCCTACCCGCAGGCCTCGGCGAGCAGAGGGTATGGGTTGATCGGCTCGATGCCGCGGGGATGTACCTCGAAGTGCAACATCGGCCGGGCCCCTTTGGCGTTCCCACTATCCCCGACGTACCCGACGACGGTTCCTGCGGACACCTGGCCGCCGGCGCCAAACGAGTCGAGATGGGTTCCCCAATATACGGTCCCATTCGCGGTGGTGAGTCGGAACTGGAGGCCGCCGATCGTGCCGGTGATTTGCTCCACGAAACCGGCCTCGGGAGCGAGGACGGGTGTGCCGCGCGGAGCGAACAGATCGTTTCCCTCGTGGACGCGGCCATTATTCCTCGGGAAACCCCAGTCATTGAAGAAGGTCGCCCCCGGAACCGGACAAACCCATCCGCCGCCCGGTACCGTCAAGCGTTGACCGGTCCGAATCAGGTCGGGGTTCGCCAAACCGTTGAGGTCAAGCAGGCGGTGCACCGATATGCCCTGTCTTGCGGCGATGCCGCCCAGCGTGTCGCCGGCGGCTACCACGTAGACACCAGAGCCTGAGTCGACGGGCGTGAAGGTGGGCGGTGCCGGAGACACCCTCAGGCGAGTTGTCACAAAGATGGTCGAGGTCGGGGTCATCCCGTTGTTGGCGGCCAGGCTCGACACGCTCACGCCGTACTTGGCGGCGATAGAGGCGAGGGACTCGCCCCGCTGGACCAGATGGACCAGCGGGGCGGTTCCGCCGGTGGTGCCTGCGCCGGGGATCGAGATGACTTGTCCAACTTGGATGCGGTTCGAGTTGGGGATCGCGTTCGCGTTCAGAAGCGCAGCGAGCGATACGTTGTGCGAAGCTGCGATTCCGCTGAGGATCTCGCCGTACCTGACGGTGTGCAGTTTGGTGGCAGCCGCTCCCGCGGCTCTACCGTGGATCTGGAGGGTTTGGCCGGCCCTGATGCGGTTCGGGTTGGAGATCTCGTTGTGGGTGACGATGGCCGACACGGTTGTGTTGTTGGCCGCTGCTATCCCGCCGAGGGTGTCGCCCGGTTTGACCACATATGCAGCAGCACTGGCGGCTGCTGCGAGGCCCATTGCAAAAAGAAGAACGGCGGCAGCCCTGACGGTGCGCCTGGTACGGTCGTCGAAACGAATAAACGCGGGCATTTACCCTCCACGGCTCCGCCCGCGGTCTGCCAACCTACCGCGGTTTTTTCGTTTGGCAAGACCCAATTCGAACTCGGCGGTCGGCGGACAGGGAACCAGACTGGTGGACAGGGGGTCTTTCTTTTTCGCTTTGCCCCCTATTCGACGGCACCGCTTCGCGATCTCCTAGCCATTCGGTGAGCCTCGAGGCGAGAAGGATTCGAGTGCTCCTAGGAAGTCAGCCTGCCCCGGTCGAAGTCCGGTTCAGTTGCTGGCGGTATTCGCGTTCCAGCAATCCCCAGACAGAGTGATCCAACCATTGATTTCTGATCCTGAGCTCCTCCCGCAGCACCCCCTCCTTCGTGAAACCGAGCTTGACGGCCACTCGCTCGCTTGGGGTGTTTCCGACTGCGATTCGCAGAATGATCCTGTGCATGTGCATTTCTTCGAAACCCACCTCGAGGATTCGGCGCCCGGTTTCGGTGGCCACGCCACAGTTCGTCGCCAATGAGCTGATCCAGTAACCCACCTCACCTGTTTGAAACGCCCTCGACGTAAACCAGATGGACATGTTGCCAACGTGCTCGTCTGGTTGACCGTTGGCCCTGATCGCGAAATCGTACGCCCGGCCCTCTTTCCATGCCCGAGTCGAATCTTTGACGAAATTCGTCGCGTCGAGTCGCGAATATTTCTTGTTGGCCCAAGGAAGCCACTCGTGAAGTTCATCGAACGATTCCACAACCGCGGCATGAAGTGGTTCGACGTCGCGGCGGCGAAATGGTCGAAGCGTGAACCGATCCGTTGTTCGGTTGTGAGTCTCGAGAGGTCCGTGCATTGGCTGCAGACTATCGCGGACGGCGGTGTGAAGGTTTTGCGGACCGTACTATGTGGGGATGGTCGATTGGGATTTGCCTGGACTGTTCTCCAGGCCCCAGAAGGGAAATGGGGAGCCGCGGGCCGCGGTCCTGGCACCGCTGTTCGAACAGGATGGCGATATCCGGTTGGTGCTGACCAAGCGTCCGATGCACATGCCGACCCATCCGGGCGATCTCGCCTTTCCAGGCGGCAAGCCGAAGCCCGGCGAGTCGCCGGTGGAAACCGCGCTGCGTGAGGCGCAGGAAGAAGTCGGGATCCGGCCGGAGTCGGTCGAAGTTCTCGGGTTTCTCGAGGAGATCCATACGGTTTCCTACGAGCGGATGGTCGTACCGGTCGTCGGTCGGCTCGCCCAGGTCCCCGACCTCGTTCCAGACCCAACCGAAGTTGCCAGAATCTTGCTGCCCACCCTGACCGAGCTACGTGATCAGGGCCGGTGGCGTCGGGAAGATTGGAACGGTCACACCCTCGACTTCTTTGAACTCGACGGCGAAACCCTCTGGGGCGCAACCGCCCGAATGGTCAGACAGTTGCTAGGCCTCGACTCCTGAAGGACTTGGGCAGGTTCTCATGGTCGGAACCGCCCCCTCCGGCGGGGGAGGAGATAGTTGGGCAAATGGGTGCAACAAGTATCTGTCCCCCCGTGCGCCGAGGTACGAGGCGTACGGTTGGGGGGACGAGGCGCTCCGCGCCGGAGGGGGCGGTTGATTCCCATGAGTACGTGTGTCGGTGGGTTGGACTAACCCCGACGCAGTCGGGGCGGGCAGGTTCTCATGGTGGGTGCGGCCCCCTCCGCCTCGCCCAGCGGAGCTGTGCGAGCCACCTCCCCCAACCACCTCGTTCTCTCGGCGCCTCGACTTCGTCGAGGTTGGGGAGGAGATGTAACCCCGACGCAGTCGGGGCTTGGCCCTCCGTCGCAAACATCAGACTTGCGCGCCGACCTGCCGCATCCTAATCGGCTGTAGCTGTAGCTGTAGCTGTAGCTGTCAGCGGCCGGTGACGATTTGCAGGATTTCCTGGTGGCGGGTTCCGTTGGACGCGATCGCGTTGCCCGAGCTGTATTCGCCATGTCCTGAGAAATCGGTGAAAATGCCGCCCGCCTCAGGGATGATGATGCTCACGGGCGCCAGGTCCCAAACGAAAACTATCGGGTCGATCATCACCTCGATTCTTCCAGTCGCCACCAAGGCGTACCCGTAGCCGTCACCCCAAGTACGGAGCCGCATTGGACTCTCGTGCAGGCGATCCAACATGTCTTTGGGCAGATATCCGTATCCGCTTGCCGACAGGACGAACTCGTGGAGGTCGGATCTGGTTGACACCTCGGTCTTGGCGCCATTGTGGAAACAGCCGAGGCCCCTCCCGGCAAACACCGTCTCATCCAGTGCCGGAAGATGAATTACTCCGGCGGCAATCCCATCTCCGTCTTCGACTGCAACCAATGTCGAATACAGGGGCACACCCCTCACGAACGCTTGGGTGCCGTCAATCGGATCGATGATCCATCGTCGCCGACCGGAACCCTCCGTCGTGCCCTCCTCTTCACCGACGATTCCGTCGTCAGGGTATCGATCGGAAATTGCCTGTCTGATGGTTTGCTCAGCCGTCCGGTCTGCGATGGTCACGGGCGACCCGTCCGCCTTTGCAACGACCTCGAGGTCTGGTTTCTGGAACCAGTCAAGCGTTGCGTCGCCTGCGGCTTTGGCCATGGCGACGGCGTCTTCTAGGAGTTGGTCGATTGACGGGTCTTGCGACATCTTTGCGCATCGTACCGACCGCCCTCGACTTTCCGAGTTCCTGGTCTACCGCGAACGAGAATTTTCAGGAAAATCGTGTCCGCGGTAAACCAGGACGGGGGTCAAGAGCGATAGAGGGGTATGTAATCGAGCAATCCCCTTGCTCGGTGTTTGTGGGGGAATGGTTCGGTCCCCTGGCCGGAACCATTCAGGTCGAAATCTGTGCCGGCCGGCATTTGCCTCTCGTCCGGTCGGCACCCTCGACCCAGCCGCCCACGGAGGTCCGCCTCCGGTTGCGTCGGTGTATTCCGTCTTCGGGCGGAAAACACCGACGTTCCGGTTTTCTGGGTTCCCGGAGGCGCGATTCCTACCGACTCAGCCTGAATCAGTCGGTGGATCCGGGCTCAGACGGAGCAAGCCGACGATTATGCCGTCGGCCAGCGCTTGCCATGACGCCTCGATGATGTTCTCATGCACGCCGATCGTGCCCCAAGATCCAACGTGATCTGCGGTCTCGAGCAGCACCCGCACCCTGGCTCCCGTTGATTCCGCCGAATCGAGCACTCTGACCCGATAGTCGATCAGCCTGAGGTCGGCCACCTGCGGGAACTGCGTTTCCAAAGCGGTCCGCAGCGCTTGGTCGAGGGCGTGAACCGGCCCGACTCCTTCTCCGGTGGTCACTACCCGAGTTCCGTTGACCACTACCTTGACCGTTGCCTCAGCCACGACTTCTTCGTCTCCGCGCCGTTCCGTATAGACACGAAAGGACTCGAACTCGAAGAAATCTTGCTCCCAGCCCCCTGCTGACCTGACGAGTAGTTCGAACGTGCCATCCGCCGTCTCGAAGTGGTGACCTTGGTGTTCGAGGTCCTTGATCTGGTGGATGATCACCTTGGCCTGGTCGTCGCTGAGGCTTAGGCCCAGCTCTGAGGCTTTGGATTGAACCGATGCCTTTCCCGCCAACTCAGAAACGACCATACGTGTCTCGTTTCCCACTTGTTTGGGATCCTGATGCTCATAGGCATCTCTGCGCCTCGCCAACGCCGAGGTGTGAAGCCCGGCCTTGTGGGTGAAGGCCGACGTCCCGATATACGGTCGATGGGGATCGAGCGAAATGTTCACGACTTCGGCGATATGGTGGGCGATCGGGGAGAGACTGGCCAGCCGCTCCTCACTGAGTACCGGGATTCCCATTTTCAATACGAGGTCAGGCAAGACTATCGAAAAGTCGGCGTTGCCGGTTCGCTCGCCATAGCCGTTGATGCACCCCTGGATCTGTTTGACCCCGAGTTCCACTGATGTGAGTGTCGAGGCGACGGCGCAACCGACATCGTTGTGGAAATGCACGCCGATATGTGCGTCAGGGAGAAAATCTTGGACCGCGCTGACGGTTTCCGCAACCTGCCCAGGCAGCTTGCCTCCGTTGGTGTCACAAAGTAAGAGACGTTCTGCACCTGCCTCAAAAGCCGCCGTAAGAACTCGCAGGGCATACTCCGGATTGGCTGCGAATCCGTCGAAAAAGTGTTCGGCGTCGTAGAACACCTGCCGTCCCTTGCTCTGAAGGTATTCCACGGACTCGGCGACCATTGCCACGCCCTCGTCCAAATCGACTCGCAAGGCCTCGCGAACGTGGTAATCCCAGGATTTACCGACGATGCATATGACCTCGGTTTCTGCATCCAGTAGCGCCCTGAGCTGTGCGTCATCTTCGACTTTTCCGGCGGGGCGCCTTGTCGAGCCGAAGGCCGTCAAGATCGCGTTGGAGAGTGACAGTTCAGTTTTGGCTCGCTCAAAGAACTCGTTGTCCTTTGGATTGGCACCTGGCCATCCACCCTCGACGTAACCGACGCCCAGATCGTCCAACAGTCTGGCGACACGTAGTTTGTCACCCACGGTGAGCGAGATGCCCTCCTGTTGTGACCCGTCTCTCAACGTCGTGTCGTAAATTTCGAGTCCGGTGTTCATCTTCTTGTCTCCGTGGCTTGGCCGGGCAGCAAAAAACCCCTCGCGAAGCAAGGGGTTCGGGGCGCATACGGTTCGTGCGTATGCGCCTAAGTGATAATGACGATCATCTCGACAACAGTCATAGTGGCGCGAGTATGACTTGGCGCGGCTTGGCCGTCAACAAGTTCGCCCACGATAAGTCTGAGGATCAATGCTCGGCGGCCGCCGATTCGCTACCGTCGTAAATCATGTTCGCTCAATCTCTGGCAGGTGCCTGCGGCTCGAATCCCGGAATCATCTGCGAGTTGGTATTCAATCTGACCGGAAGCGAGTCGATAGCCTCGATATTGGAAGTTCTCACCAAACCTCTCAGGGTGGCGATGATTCTCATCATTGCTTGGATTTTGGCAAGATTGGTGCGGAGGGCCATCAACCGAGCCACGGAGAGTTGGGTAGAGGGCCAGACGGCCAGGTTGGAGGCAGCCAGGGAGATGTCCGAAACAGCTGGCCCGCTCAAATCGGCCAGACGGCGCCTCTCACAGACGACTACCAAAGCGGAGCGAGGTAGGCAGCGGGCCAGGACATTGAGCGATGTGCTGGAGTCCACGGCCTCGCTTGTCATCTATTCGGTCGCGGTGATGATTTCCCTCTCCGAGTTCAATGTGAACCTCGGTCCCCTGATCGCAGGTGCAGGAATCATTGGCGTGGCATTCGGGTTTGGGGCGCAGAGCCTCGTGAAGGACTTTCTATCTGGCATATTCATGTTGCTGGAGGATCAGTACGGCATAGGAGACATCATCGATGTGGGCGACGCATCTGGTGTCGTCGAAGAGGTGAGGTTGAGAACAACCCAGATCCGCGATGTCGAGGGGACCCTCTGGCACATCCCCAACGGCGAAATCCGCAGGGTGGCCAATAAATCACAGGAGTGGGCGAGGGCGGTAATGGACATTGAGGTCGCATACGACACCGACCTTCGCCATGCAATGGCGACGATCAAAGCGGTGGCGGTCGACGTTTGGAACGATCAGCTCGAGAACGCGACGATTCTCGAAGAGCCGGAAATCTGGGGAGTTCAAGAGTTCGAGATCGGAAGAGCGTCGTGTAGGGAAAGAGTGTAGATCTCGGTGGTCGCCGTATCATTAAAAAAAAAAAAAAGAAAAAGAAACTAAAAGACAGTGATTTGTCGAAGGTTCGAGAGGCAACTGAGCTGAGAGACGGCTGAAT
>CALCCX010000585.1 GCA_937900165.1 uncultured Acidimicrobiia bacterium
TGTGCTCTTCCGATCTAGCGAGTCGTCCGCCGGCTGCGCCTCTCCTGCGGTTCAGGTTTGTCTCTGCATTCACTTTGTGTGAGGTGGGCCAGGCCTGAGAAATCCTTTCCGTGACTGGCGAGGCGGGCGAGGAGCCGATCCGTGCGGTGGATCTAGACTTAGGGAAGCGAATCGCACGGCGGGCAACGCCGGTTGTGAGAATTCGTGCGGTCTCGGCTTGCACTTTGTGTGATCCCAGCCAGGCGTGAAAACCCGTGCCATACCTGGCGAGGCGGGCGAAGAGCCGATCCGTGCGGTGGATCTAGGCTAGGAGCCTCCGCCGGTCGGCGCCTCGAATCCCGATGGAAGCTTGATCAGAGGTAGGTGCGGACCAGGCGCAGAGCTTTTTCGGCGATCTCGCCGTGGGCATGAAGGTTTTCCGCCTCGGCGAGATCCATCCGCTGAACTGCAACTCTGCAGAACTCTGCCGCCGAACCCTTGATGTATTGATCGGTGTCGGCCGGGCCGGCCACCCACTTGGCGTACATGATGCCGATGCCTTCGATCCTCACCGGTGTGGCGTACTCCTCGCCGACGGCTTCAAACGCGTATGGCAACATTGCCTGAGCGGCAAGGACGATATGGCGGAGCCGGTCGGTGTCCTCCACCTCGACGTCCACGATCTGTACCGTCGCATGGATGTCGAGGCCGTGTGCCCAGGTTTCTGCGAGGCGGGCGGCCGCAAATGTCTTCGCGTCCATGGTTCCGTGGAACCAGGGGACCTGGTCAGATGCCTTGGCAACGCTCAGCCCCTCGATCACCTTGGCTCTGCTCAGCCTCCACCATTCGATGACATCCTGAGGTCGCATATCTCTACCCCTGAGCACGCCAACCTGGTTGAAGTCCTCGACAGTGTCGTAGTCGTCGAGCTCGGAAAGGCGACTTCCGCCGTCCGCCAACGCATTGTGGGCGTACTCTTCCAACGCGGCCAGATGCGACACATGGTCACGGATGTCCCAGCCCTTGGCCGGGGTTCGCTTCGACCAGTCTCGGATATTCACTTTTTGGAGGAACTGGTCCAGGTTTTGTTGTTCGGCGACCAGGTCTGAGAGTATTTCGCGCACGTCATGAGTCTAGTAGTCAGATGCCGTCATCAGAACAGGCCGACATGGCACGACAGAGTTCAACGTTGGGCGAGATGCAATACCACTCCGTCCAGAAGATCGCGCTCCGATACATTGATGGTATTGGTTTCGAGGTGAGTCAACGCGGCAAGTGCGACGATTGCCCCACCCAGGATGACCGGTGCTCTGGCGGTGTCCAGCGACGGTATCAATTCGATGGACTCGAGGCTCATCCCGGCCAGATCGTGAATCATCCGTTCGAGTTGGGTCCGGGAGATCGTCGATCCGTGCACCCTGTTTCGGTCGTATCTCGGCAGATCGCCGGCGATGGCCGCCAGGCTGGTCCAAGTGCCGGCGACGCCGATCATGCCGTCACAATCGGAGCACGGCGGCACCCCTGCGAACAAGTCGGTTGCCAACTGACGTGCTCCTGCCACCTGATGGGCGAGCGACGGCCTGTCAGGAAGCGCCATGTCGGTGAGTCTCACAGATCCGATATCGATGGAGACCGCGGAACCGGCCGTTACGAATTCGGTGCTCCCTCCTCCAATATCGATGACCAGGGGTCTTCTAAAATTCGGGAACCCGCCTGACGCACCTGTGAAGGCCAACCTCGCCTCCTCGACTCCGGATATCAGATCTGGAACCATCCCTCCGAGAGCGGACGAGACAGACTCGAGGAACGCCGGCCCGTTTGTGGCATCTCGACTCGCCGATGTGGCGACGATACGAACCAGACGAACTCGGTGGAAATCAAGGCGCTCCCTGAACTCTGCCAATGTGGCAAGGGCTCTACGCTGACCTTTTGGCGAAAGTCTGCCGGTGTGTTCGAGCCCCTGACCTAGTGCTGTCACCGTGCTGTGGCGTTCTATTTCATGCACAACCCCTGCAACGACATCAGCGATCAACAGTCGAACCGTGTTCGTCCCAATATCCACCGCCGCCACTGGCATCCGGCATCGTACCGTGCAGCCAAGATTCGGGCGCCTCTATTCCGGCGGCAGGTGGGAAAAGACTAGCTGGGGAATATCTCCGCCAAGCCTTCCGCCCTTCCCAAGAACGAAGCCATCTGAGCCCGGGTGACTACGCCCAGTGGGTCGTACAGGTTGTTGCCGATTCCCAGCGTTATGTTGGCTGCTGCTATCCGGTTGATGTTGTCCTCATGGATTCCTCCGTCGTCGTCTGTGAAGAAGTCAACGGTTGTCGCATCCAAGTTGTAGGCCCTTGCCAGAAACGAAGCCATCTGAGCCCGGGTGACTACGCCCAGTGGGTCGTACAGGTTGTTGCCGATTCCCAGCGTTATGTTGGCTGCCGCTATCCGATTGATGTTGTCCTCATGGGTGTCTCCGTCGTCATCCACAAAAAAGTCCGTTGTGGACGGCGGGAGTTCTAGCGCTCTCGCCAAGAAGGAGGCCATCTGCCCTCGGCTGACGAAGTCGTTTGGGCAGAAGAGAGTTGCGTCTGAGGCTGAGCACCCTGAGGTGATACCTGCGGCCGCGATCGCCTCGATCATGCCTTCGTGCACGTTGCCATCATCATCTGAAAAAGTGCCGTCGAAGGAACCGCTTGGCAGGTCACCGTCGAAGAAGAAATCGGCGATCTGTTGGCCGAATGCAGCCCGCCCGGCCTCGTTGGGGTGGCAGCCGTCGTTAATGACCATGCTCGGGGTCAGCACGACCGGGTCGAAGCCGCGCTGCGCCCAGCCTTGGCTGACGGCCCAATCGGCGAGTTTGGACGAGACAATGTCCGCGCTCGGTCCGGAGAGAGAGCAGTTTTCAGGATCGAAGCCGTTGATCGGTGAGACCCATAGGCGGGCAGACGGAAGACGGTCGCGGATTTCGTTGTACACCGTCTCGAGCCTGACGAAGTCGTCAGGGGTTGGGTCAGGATCCGCGCCGCTACGGCTCAGCAGGCAAATGTTCCACCAGATGTCGGTGGTGCCAGGATTGGAGGCGATCATCGAGTCCCATTTACCCCAGAGCACGTCGTCCTTCACCCAGTTGGACAGAGCCCCGCCACCGAGTCCCTTGGTGTTGGTCCAAGCATTGGTCCCGCCTATCTCGTTGTAGCCGGTCATGGCTCCATCGGTTTGCGAGCAGCCCCACGCTCCGAGTAGCTCTACCTCGGCTTCCGCGGCCGAGGCGCCAGGGATCCAAACCAGTGATGACATGACGGCGAGAACCACCATCAAACTCCAACTGCGCCGCATGAAACCCTCCCAAGGTATTAGGTGCGCCATAACAGACGCGTTGGCGTCCATTCGACCGGCCCTGCCCGGCCTACACACCATTGTCGCACCAACCATGGTGCAACGTTTACTTCCTCAACCGTTATATGGCGCGATTTTGGGTCCCTTGCGAACGCATGCGTTCCAGACGGTCTCATAATGATCAACGTCGTAGGCGTCCACATGAGGCAATACCATTGTCTCCCAGGCTCGACGCAGAGGGTCTTGCGAAGCGGTGAACATGCGGAGACCAGCGGGCATACGATCGAGTACCGTCCGCAGGCTCATCGGCGTTTCCACCCGTGATCCAGAATCCGACGCCAGGAATGACTCATTGACCTCAGTGGCGAGTCTGCTCAGCGCGTCGACGTACTCCGGTTCGAGAGTCGGATAGCGAGTAACCAGCATCGCAATAACCTGATCGCCGTCCGGGAAGCTCTTCTCCCAAATGACCCATCGGTCGGCGAACGCTTTGTTGAGGTTCTGAGTCCCTGCATAGTCTCGTAGATCGGTCGGGTTCATGGTTCCAAAAAGCCGCACGTCATCTCGCAGCTGGATGTGTTCGCCGGTCGGCAGGTCAATGGCCTGGTATCTGTCCATGAGACCATGCAGGGCGAACAATGTCTCCGCGCCCGCCGCGTTGAGCTCTGACAGGTTCACCAGAGCCGGCCCTCTGAGTGCCCTGGTGATATCGCCGTCCTCCCACCTGCTCTCGGTACCTCCCATCCCATCGCCGTGGAGTTTGACCGACCCCAACAACGTGATATCTCGAACTTCGCCGGTCAGCGGGATTCGGTAGTAGGGAAGGCGCATCAACGAGGCGAATTGTTCGATGTCATGGTCTTTTCCGGTTCCCATGTGGCCTCTCACCGCCAGGTGTAGAACGACTTCGTCCTTGGGGTTTTCGCGTCTGACCTTTTCGACCTGGGCGAAGCGGTACAGCATTCCCATGTCCAGGTAGTAGGGGTCGGGGGCGGGGATTTTTTTCCTGCGCAATTTGTGATCAGAGATCCCGGTGCCAACCTTGAAAGTGTCAAGCGTGATTGGCGGCCCTTCGCCTGACGGATCCTCGAACGTCACCTTGTCAGGCATTTCTGGTCTCCTTTGTTTTTCTGGTCCAGGATTGATTCTGCCTATCGCGGCCTGACCGCATCCACCATGTGTCGTGACCAAACATCGCCAACCCGCGCCGCAGGGACATGCGTACTCCATCAACCATTGCTTCTGTGAGTTCGTCGGGTCTGGCGACGACCTTGCTCCGTCCGTAAGTTGCCTCGACGGTGTCGTCTCCGATGCCGATTCCCAGCACCGTCGTGCCGGATTGTTCTACGACCTCAACAGCCCCGGCCAGAGAATCGACGGAGCCTCGAGTCATGCCGTCGGCCAAAACGACCAATACCCGGACCTCCGCCCTGGACGCGGCCAGACGTTGCGCCGCGTATGTGATGTTGAACTCGTCCACATTGGCCGCCTTTTCGAACATCGAAACGGGCGGCGTCTGGCGCGCCTCGCGTCTGGCGGCCTTGGTCGCCTCGGCTGGGCTCGCGGCCGCCCAGAACAAGCCGGCCATCACGTCTTGGCAGCGGCGCCAGGGTTCGTCGAAGGTGGAAAGTAGGTAGTGGTTGACCGTGCTCGTAAGCCGATCTGCGGCCGAACCCTGCGATTGGCGGAGCTCGGCGGTGGCCGAGTTCTTCCGTTTTCCGTACGACCATTCATTGTCGTCGATCTGGGCGGCGAATGAACGGTTGAACAACGAGACCTCGAACGACACCTGAAGTTGGTCACACATTGCAGCGAGAGTCCAGGCGCCGAGGATCGCGGCCGCCAGACCCCACGGTTGTCGATCTGATGGCCCTGCCAGTCTCCTCGGCTGCAGCATCGAGGCAGACGCGTCGACGAGGACGCTTACTGCGTATGAGCGTCTGGTCGACGAAGCTCGGCGCTCAAACATTCGTTCGTAGAGGCCGGCTCCCAACAGGAGGGCTGCGTGAGGAGACAGGTCGCCTGCGTCGTAGCCGGAGCGCAGACCACGCCTCTGGTTGGCAATGAACAGAGGGTGGAGTTCGCCCGCGATGTGGCGGCTATCCACTTTCCACTTCTTTGATGCTTGTCGGATGGCAGCGCGTCCTTCAGGAGCGAAGGTCCTGAAGGAGGTGGGAATCCTCGCGACGAGCAGCTTGCCGCCCTGCCCGGAGGGCAGATAGATGGTTGGGGACTGGCTGACCCTCAGGATCTGGTCAGTTCCCTCGTTCGCTCCGACCTCGGCCTCTGCCTGACGTCCGGTCTCTGCTGCGCGTGCCTCAGACGCTTTGCGGGTCTCGTCGTAGCTTTCCGAATCCTGCACGATTGGGCTGTGCAGGCGAATTCGGTCGACTCCCTCCGCGATCGCCTCTTGTTCAGCTTCTTCTCGCAATTTCTTGTGCTGAACCGATTCTTGAGCGCTGGCAGAGGCGACGAGGTTGTGCATTCTGGCGACCACAAGGAGTTGGAGAGCGAGGCCTGCCACGTCCCAAGGATCCGTCGCCGCGGCGGCGGCCTCGATGAAAGGCGTTGCATCCGAAAGCGCTCCCGCTGCTCTCGAATCGAGGCGCTTTTCCAGGATCTCGCGTTCGATGTAGCCGCCAGTGAGAAGGAAGGCGGCGAGCGCGAACTGTGACAGCGCACCCGTGTTGGCGGCCGCTTCTGGGATGGCGGCTCGGTAGAGGTCGGCCAGGACCGAGCGCGCACCTGGGTAAACAATCAAACCCTGCAATTCCTGGCGGGCATCTTCCAACGCGAAAAATAGAGCCTCGGCCGGCAGGCCGCCTGCCTGGTCGAGGGCTTCGAGCAGCATCAGCTCCTGGTCCCCCGGCGGTTCCGCGTCCTTGGGTAGCCACTCGATTGGCAACGGTCTGCGCTCCTCCAAGTCCGTAGACACGAGATGCACGACCTCGTGGAGTGCCGAAGCCAGGGCGGTCTCTTCGGGAGTCACCGGTGCCCGCCTGCCGTAGGCAGATTGGAACAAGCCGGGGTCGATAACGATTTCGTTGTCGCTCGACTTGCTGCCTGCACCGAGGACGACTCTCAAGTCCTCCCGACCGGTCAACGATCTGGCGAAGCGAGCCACGGCTCCCGCCACCCGCTGGTATCGCCCAACCACCGACTCGATCGCTCGCTCTTCGGGGGCGAGAATCTCGCTCAGGATGGAGGTATTGCTTTGTGCCATAACCGTCCATTGTTGCACGGTCAGGCGCCGGTGGGGAAACGAGGGATCAACCCAGGCTGGCCCGTTCTGGTACGGTCGAAAGGTGAAATCGACGACTTCAACTGTCTCCAACGGCGCCATCGAAATTCACATCGTCGAGCGTGGGGACCCCACCGCGGATCTCGTCATAGCCCTGCACGGTTGGCCAGACTCATCGATGGGCTGGATTCACGTGGCGCCGCTGCTGGCCAAACGTTTCAGGGTCATCACTCCTGCCAACCGGGGTTTTGGCTTGTCGTCCAAACCGGTAGGCACCGACCAGTATCGAATGTCCGAGCTGATCGGCGACGTGATGGCCATTGCGGATTGGGCCGGAGTCGAACGGTTTCACCTGGTCGGGCACGACTTCGGTGCGGCGGTTACCTGGGCGATGTCCAGCTTCGCGCCCAGACGAATCCGGAGGGCGGTCACCATGGCGGCGCCCCACGCCCAGGTCATGCATCAGTCCGCTGGGGATCTGCGTCAGATCACGAAATCTGCATACACGTTCCTGATGAACATCGGTGAGGCCGGAGAACGCCTGCTGATGGCCGAAGACTTCGGGCTGCTGGAGCGGTTTGTGTTCGGTGATATTGCCGAGATCTCCGCGGATGATCGGGACTCCTACAAGGCCCAATGGCGTCAGCCTGGTGCTTTCACGGCGATGGCCGAATGGTACCGAGCTCACTACACCCCCGATTTGCTCAATCCGGACATCGCATTCGAATTGCCTGCGGCGACGGTTCCCATTCGTTATCTACACGGGGAGAGAGATTTTGCCTTCGTTCCATACCGCGACATGGCGAATGCAGAGTTCGTGGCAGCCGAGTACGACGAGTTCGTGCTCGATACCTCACACTGGATGCTCTTCGAGGCTCCCGATCGGGTGGCCGAGTTGGTGCTGGATTGGCTCGATCGCGACTGATCAGGCTTCGCTCAGGCGAGTACGCCGACCACCAGAGCCAGCCCCGCGACGGCCAGCGCGACCGCAGTGCGAGCCAGGCCCACCCTCGGGCCGCGAGGCATCTTGAGCCAAATGAACATGATCGCCGCACCGGCCGCCAGACCACCCAAGTGGGCTTGCCAGGCGATCCTGGGCACGATCAATGGCAGCAGCAGGTTGAGAGCCAGCAGTGAGACGATTCGTCTGAATTGAGCGTCGCCCGCCGCGGTGTGTCTACCTCGGTATGAGGCGGCAAACAATGCACCGAAGAGGCCGAAGATCGCTCCGGATGCTCCCAGCGCTGCTCCAAACGGCCCGCCAAACAAGAGGAACGCTGCTCCGCCGGCAAGGGCGGTTGCTCCGTATAGAGCGGCGAACGGAGCGCTGCCGAGCTGTCGTTCCAACGATGGCCCGAGGATCCACAGGACGTACATGTTGAAACCGATGTGGATGAAATTGGCATGCAGAAATGCCGCAGTCAGCATCCGCCACAGCTCGCCATTGTGGACGTCTGGGTTGAACTGGATGAGTGCCCGCTCAAACGTCTGGCTCGTGCCCTGAGCCAAGAAGGCCACAACCGTCAGAGCGAGTATGACCGTTACGACCGGGGTGGAGGTCGCCATGTTGCGGGCAGTGATGACTCTGGCCCTTCCGACCGGGCGAGAGCATTCAGCGCACTTCTGGCCGACTGCCGCGTCATGGGAACATTCGGGGCAGATCGGTTTGCCGCACTCGGTGCAAGACAATCCGGTTGGTCGATCAGGGTGCCGGTAGCACACTGGGCTCGTCTCGATCGGATCGGCGTGTTGGTCGTCCACAGGGTTGATTCTATGGCTTCTGGCAACTTTCACGCCACAATGCTGTCGTCTGGTCACCTGCCCGGTTGCAACCGCCTGCTGGTCATTTGGCATCGCCTCGTTTCGCGCCGCTCCCGGGACTCCGCGAGTGGCTCTAACATCGTTCGATGCACGTTTCCACAACAACTCTTCCGTCCGGTCTGCGCGTCGTCTCCGAAAGAATCGCCGGGATTCGATCGGTGGCGGTCGGGTGCTGGGTCGACACCGGCACCCGGGACGAAAGAGGCAATGAGCAAGGCGCCTCCCACTTCCTCGAGCACCTCCTGTTCAAGGGCTCCGAAACCATGTCAGCCAGGTACATTTCGGAAACCTTCGATGCAATCGGCGCCCAATCGAACGCCTTCACGTCCAAGGAGTACACCTGTTTTTGGGCTCGGCTGCTCGACACCGAGATCGATACCGGGCTCACCCTACTCGCCGAGATGCTGCAACGTCCGGCCTTTCGGGTCGGCGAGATCGACTCCGAACGCAAGGTTGTCATCGAGGAAATCAACATGAACGAGGACGATCCCTCAGATGTGGCGATCGAGGCCTTTTTCACTTCGCTGTTCGCGGGCCATGCCCTTGAACGGCCGGTACTCGGCACCAAGGACTCGATCAACGAGATGACCCCTGAGGACATATCGGGGTATTGGCAGCGACGCTACGGAACGGGGTCAACGGTTATCGCGGTGGCGGGTAACGTGAGTCACGAACAGGCTGTCGAACTCGTTTCTATGCATTTTGGGGACTGGACTCGTGAGCCGGAGGCGGGACATGATCTCGAGTCCCCCTCTTTCGGAAGCACAGTCAACGTGGTTTCACGAGACACGGAGCAGGCGCATCTGGTGATTGGCGGCGACTCGATCCATCGGACAGACGAGGGCAGGTACGCGGACGCAGTCATGCATCACATTTTGGGAGGAGGGATGTCATCTCGACTGTTCCAGACCATTCGTGAGGAAAGAGGCCTCGCCTACGCGGTCCAGAGTTTTTCCATGCCGTTCGCAGAGACCGGTGCCTGGGCCGTATATGTGGGAACGACCCCTGCCAGCGCCCACACGGTCCTCGACCTCGTCATTGCCGAGGTTGAGCAGATGGCCGCGAATGGAGTTACGGACGAGGAATTGGAACGGGCCAAGGGTCATATGCGTGGCTCTCTGGCACTGTCGATGGAGGACACCAACACCCGGATGACCCGGCTCGGCCGAGCCGAGATAATCGGATTGCCACACCTGAGTCTCGACGAACGGCTGGCCAAGGTCGAGGCGATAGCCGCTGACGACGTGCGGTCGATCGCGGCCGCGGTGCTCGAAGGCCCCAAGGCACTTGGCGCGGTTGGACCGTTCGAGGCGGCGGATCTCGAAAGGCACGTCGCATGATCACAGTCGGTGTGTCTGGTGCGCCAGGCAAGATGGGTCGGTTGACCGTGGGGGCGGTCGACCAAGCGGATGGGATGGAAATCGGCGGATTGTTCGCTCCCGGCCATGGGGGAGAGTCGGTTGGAGCACATGCCTGTTCCGATTACCCCAAGGCACTCAGTGGGTGCGATGTGATCGTCGAGTTCACCAACCCGGATGCGAGTCAGGAGAACGTTGCGCGGTGGAGGCAGAGCGGCTCTGATGTGATCGTCGGTACGTCCGGGTACACAACCGAGCTCCTCGATCAGCTCGCCGCCGATTGGGTTGGCCTCGAATCCCGCTGTTTGGTAGTCCCCAACTTCGCAATCGGGGCGGTGCTGATGATGCGCTTCGCGGAGTTGGCTGCGCCTCATTTTGGTTCGGCCGAGATCGTTGAGATGCACCACAAGTCCAAACCGGATGCCCCATCGGGGACCTCACTCCAGACGGCGGCGCGGATGTCGGCCGCCCGATCCGGGTCCCCGCACGACCGAGGGCGGGAGTTGGTGACCGGTTCGTTGGGCGCAGATGTGGAAGGCGTCCCGATCCATTCCGTTCGCCTGGAGGGCTCGGTCGCCCACCAGGAGGTGATCCTCGGGACGACCGGTCAATTCTTGACCATCCGCCACGACACCACCGACTACCAGGCCTTCGCTCCTGGCATCGTCCTGGCCATCAACAACCGCACCACCCTGCCTCCCGGCCTGACCATCGGCCTCGACTCCCTATTGGGCGTGTAGATCCGGAACCCTGGGTTCGCCTGGCTATCGCACTCTGTCGACTCCGAGGGCGAGGATGGCGCCGAAGGAGAGAGCAATGCCGACGAAGATGATTGTGAGGCGATTCCAACGGGGAGTCCAAGGGTCTGCTTCCTGACCCATCCGAGCGTGGAGCATGGCCGCTGCCAGCCACAACATCCCGTCCACCGGCCACGCTATGACCAGGTCGCCCCCTGGTATCACTGTGAAGATCGCCGAAACGGGGGTTCCGGCGAACATCAGCGCGAACGAGAGCCATTCGCATACGCCGGTGCACGAGTCTGGGCGCCCCAAGATGAATCCGGTGGCCCAAAAGATCCCGCCGATCCCTGCCAACACGATCGCGGTCGTACCTACGACCCGGCACCCGATCCCTTCTTGCTGGCTTTGTGGCTCGTCGATCAAATTCGTCCCGAGCCTCAGGACTCGGTGATTTCCACCGAATCGATCACGCAATCTTCGATCGGCTTTTCACCAGACCTCGGCTGGGCGGCGATTGAGTCGATCGCTTCCAGCCCTTCGGTTACTTTGCCGAAGATCGTATACGAGTGTGGCAGGCCGACCTCTTCGAGACAGATGAAAAACTGTGATCCGTTGGTATGGGGCCCGGCGTTGGCCATCGCGACCACACCTCTCGAGTAGTTTCCCTCACCTTCAACCTCGTCATTGAACTGGTACCCCGGTCCGCCTCTGCCGGTCCCGGTCGGATCTCCACCTTGGACTACGAAACCTGGCACGACCCGGTGGAAAATCACGCCGTCGTAAAATCCATCCCTGGCCAGGAAAACGAAATTGTTGACGGCCATGGGTGAACCGGGGGTGTCGAATTCGATTGTCACGTCACCGTGGTTGGTGTGGAGGATCGCGCTATAGGTGGTGTCGAGGTCGACCGTGAGGTCAGGGGCGGATGCGTATTCCTTGGCCATGTCGAGCCTTTCGAGGGTCAAAGACAGTCGGCGACGAGACTAGGACTGCATCGGGATAAACCAAATTGCCCCAGCAACGACCCCGACGAGCCGCACCGGAGGCAAGGGACTACTAGCGTTTGATGGGGCCGTGCCAGCTAGCTGGTCGGCGCCGCTCGGAGGCCGGCCAGGACCCGGTCAGGTGTCAGGGGAAATTCCTCGAACCAAACGCCAGTGGCATCGTGAAGTGCGGCGACGATCGCGGGGGCATATGGGAGCAATGGCATCTCGGCCATTCCCCTTGCTCCCCATGGTCCAAGTGGGTCCTCGATTTCGACGATGACGGTTTCGATGCGATCCGGTACGTCTTTGGTTCCAGGCACCAGGTAGCCGGAGAAGGTCGGGTTGGTGATTCGGCCTTCCACCACTGACAACCGCTCTGACAACGTGTAACCGTGGGCTTGGACGATCGCCCCCTCGACCTGGCCGCGGACCAGGACTGGGTTGATCGCTCGGCCGACATCGATGGCGCACCAGACGGTGCCAACCCTCACATGGCCTGTTTCGACGTCGACCGCGACGTCGACGATTTCCGCGACATATCCGAAAGCGAACACGGGTGATCCGACGCCGGTGTCTGGATCGAGCGCTTCGGTAGGTGGAGGTACGTATCGAAAATGTCCGACTGCGGGCCGTTCGCCATCGTTCCAGGCCTTGGTAGCAACCTCGGTGGCACCTCTGATTGCGTTACCGGACATGAAGGTCAAACGCGAGGCAGACGCAGATCCTGAGTCGCCGGATGTCGCAGTGTCCGAAAACGTGCCAACCACCCTGTCCAGCGGCAGACCGGCCGCCTCGGCGGCCATTTGGAGAAAGGCCGTGTGAGCTCCCTGGCCGACGTCGGCTCCCGCGTGGGCAAGATGCGCCGATTCGACTTCTTCGTCGCCATTCAGGGTCACCGTTGCTTCACAGCGCTCCGGGAATCCCATTGCGAACCCAACGTTCTTGAGAGCACAAGCCACACCCCGGCCTGACCGCGTGGAATTTTCGTTGGCGCCTAGCGTACGGATCGCACTTACGGATGGCGGGCTGGCGATCGGTTCGCCCCATCCGGCCGCGCTAGAGCATGCCCCGATCACCGAGTCGATGCTGACGGCGTCCGGCATGACGGTCTGGGTGATGAAATCGTCGCCGTCGTGGAGGATGTTGGCCATCCGGATCGCGACCGGGTCCATGCCGAGGACTTCGGCCATCTTGTTCATCTGCGTCTCGGAAACGAAGGCGCCTTGAGGGCCTCCGAAACCTCTGAAGGCGCCCCCAGGTACGGAGTGGGTGTAGACGGCCCTGGAATCCACTTTCGCGTTTGGGATGTTGTACGGTCCCGTCAGTGACAGATGCAAGTTGGCCAGCACCTTGTTCGACGTGTAGTTGTATGCGCCGGAATCCAGGATCGCGTCGGCCTCCACGGCGACGATTTTCCCGTCGGAGGTGGCACCCCACCTGGCTGTGACCTTCGCCCGATGACGTTTGTGGTGACCGACGATGCTCTCTTCGCGGTTCCACACGGTTCGGATCGGACGGTTGATTCCTCGGTCCCGCACCTTCAACGTGGCAGCGG
>CALCCX010000586.1 GCA_937900165.1 uncultured Acidimicrobiia bacterium
TGGGTCAGGGGAACCGACCAGACGTTTGCCGGGACCGGCAGCGCCCTCAATTCGAGGTTGGGCAGAACAAAAAACATCAGGATAAACGTGGCCATGAGGCCGAATTTCACTGCGCCAGAGCGCGCGAACGACAGGCGGTTGTTCATGGGGTATGGGCGGAGGCGGTCGACCGGACCCAGGTGCAAAGTGCACGCGGGGTCCGATGACGCCGGAATCCGGGTTGATGGGTCATGGGGAATCTCGTTTGCAGGCTGCCCCGCCGGAGGCGCCCTCCAGTGGCGAAAACCCCGTTAGGGTTCCGCGGCCGGCGCCGACACGTTACCAGGTGTCGTCGGCTACCCGAAGAACGGACTGGAGGTACTTCGTTCATGCGTTCGACCAACTCCCTGCTCGCAGCCACCCTGATTTCGGTGCTCGTCGCTGTCCCAAACCCTCCGTCGACAATCGCAGGCGAGGTAGATTCGTTCTCTCGACCGCTATCCACCAATAGCTCCTTGCAGGCCGTATCCGGCGAGTTTCTAATCGAAGCCGACGCCGACCTCCTACCCGAGATTGCCTACCTGAACCCCGTCGAGCTTGGCTTCGGGATCTATCGAATTACAGAGAAATCCCTCGGTTTCGCGGCCGACCGGGCAACGGAGCTTTCCGAGCAGCTGGGCGTAGTCGTCGAAGCAAACGTTTTGAGCGGATTGGTGGGGGTCAATTCCGAGCCGGACGCGGCTCTGCAATGGTCGCTCGAAAACACGGGCCAGACCGGCGGAATGGTAGACGCGGACATCGATGGCCCTGAGGCTTGGGATGCCTCGACCGGCGACGGTGCGGTGATCGCGATCTTCGACACTGGCGCCGACCTCGACCATCCGGACCTAGCTGCCAATCTCTGGATCAACCCCGGAGAAATAGCCGGCAATGGGATCGATGACGACGGTAACGGCTACATCGACGACGTCAACGGCTGGGACTTTGTCGCGAATGACAACGACCCACAAGACGCGGCGGGACCAGACACCGGGCATGGGACGAGCACGAGTTCGGTGGCGGCGGCAGCGCTCAACGGCATAGGCATGGCCGGCGTGGCACCGGACGCCAAGATCATGGTTCTGCGGGTATGCGGCTTCCTGGGTTGCGACAACGCAGATGTCGTTTCTGCGCTCGCCTACGCGGCAGACAACGGAGCAACTGTCGCCAACCTCTCGTTTGGGCAGGAAGGCAACCGTCCAACTGCTCTCGAGACCGCCGTTCAGGGAGCCATCGATGGCGGTGTCACGATTGTGACCGCTGCGGGCAACGGAGACGATGACACCCCTCCCAATGGCATCGACATCGACACCACTCCGTTCTGGCCTGCCAGCTTCGACATGCCTGGTTTGATCTCGGTGGCGGCGACCGACGACGTGGACGGACTCGCCGGCTTCTCCAATTTCGGCGTCACCAGCGTCGATCTCGGCGCACCAGGGGTCAGTATCTACGCAGCGATAGTCGACGGGTGGGGAACCGTTTCAGGGACATCGTTCTCGGCGCCGATGACCGCGGGAGTGGCCGCTCTGGTTGCCGCTTCGGATGTGTGTGCGACCCCGAGCCGTATAGAAGCCCTGGTCCGAGATCGGGGGGACCAGGTTGCATCTCTCAATGGGAATACCATCTCGGGCCGACGTTTGAACGCTCTCAAGGCCCTCTGGACGGGGGCTGTCTCGAACGACGCGGTGGCCGGACCTGCGCCTTTCGTAGTCACGTTCGCCGGTGGTGGCCCGGCAACGGTCTGGGATTTCGGCGACGGACACACGGCAACGGGGTCCAATCCCTACCACCCCTTCGACCTTGGCCTCTACGACGTCAGCAACGACTCCACCGGGGATGTTTTTGAAGTGGCGGCCGGGATCAGTTTCACCGACATTTGCACCAGCGCGTTCCAAAACGAGGTGACCTGGCTGTCGGCGGCCGGAATCACGTCTGGATGCCGGGCCGGCGAGTTCTGCCCGAAAGAAAACCTGACCAGGGGCCAGATGGCCACCTTCTTGGCCAACGCACTTCAACTGCCCACCGCCACACAGGACTACTTCGTAGACGACAACGGCAGCGTGCACGAGGCCAATATCAACCGGCTGGCGCAGGCAAACATCGCGGCCGGTTGCACGGCAACCGAGTTTTGCCCTGGCGCCAACGTGAGCCGCGGCCAGACCGCCACGTTCTTCGCTCGAGGTTTCGGACTCAGCGGCGGCACCAACGCTTTCACCGATGACGACGGATCCGTACACGAGCCCAACATCAACGCTTTGGCCTTGACCGGCATCACATCGGGCTGTGCCCCCGCACTGTTTTGTCCCAACGACCCGATCACTCGTGATCAGATGGCAGCTTTTTTCTTCAGAGGACGCGATTTCCTGCCCGGGTAAACCTCCTGCGCCCCTGCGGCGAGTGATTGGCGTGAGCAAAGATGGACTCAAGGTTCCTGGCGGAGCTCCGATATCCCGGACTCATGCAACGTCATAGAGATCGCGCGCGCATATTCAGCAACGGATCCGGCGCCGCCCGGTTGATTCGGATGGTCGCGTTCACTCTGATCGCCGGAACCATCTTCGTATCTGGCGCAGCGTCTCCCCAGGCGTCTGAGGACACCTACGAAATGTACTTTCCCGTCCAGGGTGGGGTGGAGGGATATACAGATACCTTCGGGGCCCCTCGAAGTGGAGGTCGCACCCACGCAGGGACCGACATGATGGCTCCCAAGGGCACCCCGGTGCTGGCGGTAGCGAGCGGCACGGTCGGCTGGATGCAGGACGAGCAAGGCGGCCAATGTTGTGCTCTGGCAATCGAGCACGACGACGGGTGGGAGTCGTGGTACATCCACCTCGACAACGACACTCCAGGTACCGACGACGGCCAGGGATGGGGTTTCGCTCCCGGCATCGAGCCAGGGGCTCGGGTCGAGGCGGGCCAGCTCATCGGGTGGGTCGGAGATTCAGGTAACGCAGAGGCCGTGGCTCCGATGTTGCATTTCGAGCTTCACATGCCTGGCGGGATCGTGGTCAACCCGTATCCCTATCTCGAGGCGGCCACGATTCTCGGCGAACCTCCACCACCGTACCAAGGGCAGTTTTGGGACGATGAGGGCTCTGTGCACGAAGCCAACATCGACGCGCTCGCAGAACTCGGGGTGACCACCGGTTGCGCCGAAGGACGGTTCTGTCCTGGAGAATCGGTTACCAGAGGACAAATGGCGACCTTCATTGCAAGGGCCCTCGGCTGGGAGACAGGCGGAGCCGAAGATGCGTTCGCGGACGACGACGGCTCGCCTCACGAGGCAGCGATCAACGAACTGTTCGCCAGGGGGGTCACGACCGGCTGCGATGCAGGCGGGTACTGCCCAGGCGAGGCGGTGAGCAGGGGCCAGATGGCGACGTTCCTCGTGAGAGCCTTCGGCTTGACCGCTGGCGAGGCAGATCCTCCAGGCGAAGACCCCCCAGCAGAAGACCCGCCTGGCGAGGTTCCTCCTGGTGAAGAAGCGGTGCCCGAAGATGACGTATCGAATATCGCCTTTTCGGACACAGGAGGCTCGCCGCATGAGGCGAACATCGCCATCCTGGCAAGTAGCGGGGTAACGACCGGATGTGAAGATGGCCTCTATTGCCCTGGCGAAGATGTCAGTAGGGCCCAGATGGCCACCTTCCTGATCCGAGCCATCGATACCTTGAGCGCTGAAGCAGGCTAGGGAGTTTCGACTCCGGCCCAACCCAGGGCCAAACCCGCCCTCCGATCCTCGGCCTGATCCAAGAAGTATTGATCCTCTTCGGCCCAGGTGTGCCCCTGGCCGTGCCGGACGAGCACATACCCGAACCCGTGGGTGCGATACACCGCGCCACCTGCATTCTCAACATCTTCGACCAGGGCCCTATCAACGCCTCTTGGCACTCTCCTCCATCCACCCGCCTCACCGAGGTCGTGACGGGAGATCAGCAGTGCCCCTCCTCCGATGGTCGTGCTGAACGTCTCGGCCCGGCCGGCAAATCGCCTGACCGTTGTTTCCGATCTGGCCAGGTATACGAACTCGGCCGCCTTGCCCACCAACTCTGCCCGTGAATACTCCCTGGCCAGCACGAGATCGAAGACATGATCCGGCCCGTAGTGGTCATCGTCGTCGAACTTGGTCAACAGAGTCCCAGACGAGGCCCGTACTGCCAGGTTGAGTGCATCGCCCAGAGTCATCTCATGAGCAACCCTGACCACCTGGACCGGCATCGACAGCTCCCTGGCCACCGAATCCACCTCCCCACCAAATCCTCCGCCGTGAAGGGCGAGCACCAGCTCGAGTTGTGGGTAGTTCTGTGCGGCCACCGCGGCAAGTAGATTTGGCACATGGTCTGGGCGGTTGGTGGCCGCCAGCACTGAAACCAAGGGTAAATCGAGCGGCGCGAGGCGGGCGTGTTCGACAATTTGGCGGACCCGGCTGCTGAGCGAGTGATCTCGGAGGGCTGCCCTGCGTTGCCGGACGCTCATGCGCTCCCGTTCGGTCTCGTCCAGTTCCGACCCGTCCCAGGTCATGGACTGGAATAGCTCTGATCCCAACAACGATTCGAGAGCCTCATCAGGCTCACGGACACGGACCACCGCCCCACCGGCAGCCAGTGCGGCGAGTTGGCCGGCCCTATCTCGTACATCGTGATGCAACGCGGGCAAATCAATCACATGAGGCGCAGACGTCGCTCGATGCAAAGGGTCTTCGACCCGTTCGATTCCGGGAATCCGCACCGGAATGCGGCGGGACTCGGACACCGCCACCGCCACATCACGGTCGATCGCACCCAGAGCTGGGCCGAGCGCATCCCATGCCGTGCCTGGTCCTGGGACGACCACCGGCGGACCACTCGGCCTCGCCGGCCAAGCGACCGGATTGCGCACCGCAACGTCGACGGCTTGGACTGAGGAGACCGAAGGTAGAGAACCGCTTCCGGTGATCCACACCCACGGCGGCCCGTCTTCGGCCTCGGAGGGGGCCGAATCGGCAACCACCAAATCGATACGCCTGTCAGCTGACACCGGCATCACTCGAACGGAAGCCGAGAAGATCTTGGCCGAGGCAGGACCGTCGGTTCCGATCTCAATTCCGAGCGGTCGATCAGAGGTCGGGCCGGACGCCTCGCCCACAGCCATCCGGGCGACCGGAGGAAGTGGCGTCTTGCCGGTGAGCCTGTACCTAAGGGCGGCGGTCAACCAACGCGCGACCTTGGCGGCTTCTCGAGGTGAGCGGATCGCCCTCACCCTTCTCCAGACCTTGTCGAGCGTCGAGTCTCTGCGGACTTTCCGGGTGATGCTGCCTGAGACCTCGGCGCCGGTCGAGTCTCCGCTCATGCCCACGTCACGCCCGTCGATGCTCACAGTTCCGAACAAGGCGCCGGCTCTTTCGAACCAGTCGTCAGGCCCGCTGTCGGTTGCTCTGGCGCGAGCCCTGGATGTGAAGAGATGGGCGACCACTTCGCCTTTCACGTCGACTGTCGCCGTACCCGAATCCCTCATGGCGTCGACTAACAGCCCGATCGTGTCCTCTCTGATCTCGACTCCTGGCGACAACTTCAGATGGAGAGACGCGGCACCGGTCACGGCTGTAAAATTCACTCGAGGATCTCTTGCAAGTTGGGCGCCCAGCCACTCCCCTTCACCGGACTCACCAGACCAGGCGACGGCTACCGCCAGATCGTGCCATCGGCTGGCAAGGACACGTTCTACGCCAAAGAGGAGGCCATCAGCATCGCTGGCTGCTTCCAGGTGAACAACCAGCCTGGGCACCTCATAGGATCGTCCTGGCACGTTCCTTCGGAACCCATGGTGGGCGATTAGATGCCCGGCCGTAGCCCTCTGAATTTCCAGAGACCTGGACTCGTGGTCATCAGGGATGCCCCCTGACAAACCCTGGTGCCAGCAATGCGCCGCTCTGACCGGTACAAGCAAGGCGCCCGCATTGAATGCCCGGTAGCCGAGTTCGGTGTCCTCGGAGCCCCAGCTCGTGAACCGCTCGTCGAAGCCGCCTATCTGTTGGAACAGTTCCTTGCGGATCGCAAAGTTGCCGGCGGTTACGACCCTGAACAGATCATCCTGATCGCCGGTGAGTTCGCCGGTTCGTTCCATGTGGCCTTCGATCCACTCCGGCACCTGGGTCGGGCGATCGCCAATCAACGAAACGATCGAAGAAGACCCGATATCAGAAGGGCCTATTCCGTCAAAATCGGTGTGGGTTCGAAACCCGATCGTGACGACGCCGGCGTACCCGGCATGCCAGGCGGCGTGGGCCCGTGCCCATTCCGGATCTGGGGCCATATCGGCGTCGAGAAACAAGAGTACGTCGCCACTCGCCAGGGTTGCCCCGCGATTGCGGGCCCGGCCTGCCCCGAACCCGTCTCGGGCCTGGTGCACAACCGTGATCGGTAGTGGAGGGTCATCGACCTCGAGTGGCGGCTCTGAGCCGTCGTCAACGACAATCACCTCGAGCATTTCGGCCGGATGGTCCTGGCGTGCCAACGCGGCCAGGGTTATCGCCAATTCGGTCTCGGCGCGGTAGTGAGGAATGATCACAGACACCATTGTCCGGTCCGCAGAGTCTGGCGGTGGGGCGGGCAGATCAGTCCATCGATTGCCCGAAACGGTCACCGACTGAAGGCGACTCATCGGCAAGACGCCACAGCCAGAAGATGGAATGGGGTCCGGTACCAGACCATCACCCACCGACCCTGCGCCTGGCCCGCCTGGCCATCCATCGAAAGATCCGCAAGAGGTCACCTGGCGACCGGGCTCCGGCCACGTACCTGGCCACTTTGCCAAGCCGCGAGTCCGGATCACCAAGCCGTCCTCTCAGACCGGGGGCCGGTATCCAATCCCGACCTGCTGACAAACCGGCGTCTTGCCAAGCGATCGTCCTGGCGCCGAATAGCTGGCCGGCGGCCGCTTCGTGTTCCTCCTCACCGACCAGACGCTGCGCCCGTCGGTAGGCTCTGGTAAGCATCGCGACTGCCCGACCGCCATCGGGGAGCTCGACCGCAACCACGCCCACCTCCTCGAGAGCATCGAGAAGGTAAACAATGGCGCCTTCTGCGACGACTGTGCCGGCGGGTATGTCGAGGCGAGCCCAGGCCGCCGAGTGGCTGGATTTTCCGGCCCCTTCCGCAGCGATCGCAACCCTCGGCTCACCTCTGTATCTCTCGCGCACTCGTTCCGTCTGAGGTCCTTCGAGCTCAACAACAACAGCCAAGTCCACGACCCGGGATGAAAGCAGGGAATCCACCGAACCGACTATTCGGGCGACCGAACTCCCCGTTCCATCGATGGTCACAGCCATCCTGGGAACCAGATAGCTGCGCGGCGGGCTTTCGGGACGAAAGGAAGGATCGGCGATCAGCGACGCGATCTTTTCCCGCTGGATCTCCAAAGAAGACTTCTCGTTGGCGTCAGGCGTCGCCCCCCTGCCTTGATGCCAGGCCAACGCGGTCCGTTCTGGAATGAGCATCGCTCCTCCCACGTAGGCGCGATAGGCAAACTCGGTGTCCTCCGCTCCCCATCGGGTGAACGACTCGTCAAACCGACCCACATCGGAAAAGAATTCCGCCCGCACACTGAGGTTGCCTCCCGTGATCGCCCGGAAACCGTCGTGATGACCCGCGGACAGCTCCTTCGTTCTTGCCATGTGAAAGTTGATCCATTCCGGCTCGTCAACTTCCTCGCCCGAAAACACATCTTCCATTCGACCATCGTGCACCGCGGATCCGATCACTTCTGCCGTCTTGGAACCAAATTCCACGTGACGCCTGAATCCGACGACGAGCGCGTCTGAGACTGTGTGGTGCCAGCGCGCATGGGCCGCCAACCAGGTGCGCTCAGGGACCATGTCCGAATCGAGGAAGATGAGAATTTCGGCGTCGACGGCTGCCGCCCCTGTGTTGCGAGCCCGAGCAAGTCCGAAACCTCGGTCATCCTGGGAGATGACGCTGATCGAAAGACCGACCGGCGGATCGTCGAGTACCAGTGGAGGGTCTGACCCGTCGTCTACAACGACGACCTCAAAGAGCGCCGATGGATAGGACTGGGCGGCCAGCCCGGCCAGAGTTCTCGAGAGTTCGATCTGAGCCTCGTAGTAGGGCAGGATGACTGCCACCCTTCTGCTCGGGTCCCAGGCTCCGAGGTCCGGTGGCGACAGTTTGGTCCATTCGTTACCTGGCACCGAAGACGGGCCGAGCGCCTCAGACATCATCAATGACCCACACGACTATCTCCTTCGGCGGCCGCCGCTGGGGCACCACAATTCTTTGAGATGCCCGTTCAGTCAAGCAGGCGGGCGTTTCCCCCTCCGATCGGAACGGAAAGTCTAGGAAAACGAACGCCCCTTCGATGGCGCACGCCTCCTCTGTGCTCTCAACGGCCTCAATCGACTCGTCGTACCATAGGAACCCCACTACACCTGTCGCCCGGTTGGTCACTAGTCGCTCGATCCCAAGACCGCCGGCAACCCCGACGGCATCTGCGTAGTTTTCCCAAGCCAGATCCCATTCCTGCGCGCTCCTGGTGGCTCCGACCAGCAGAAATGCGACCGCCACTCCGGCGATCGCGATCTGCGCCATCGAGTTTGGGGCGATTCGGCGCAAGACTTCGACCAATGCCAGCCCGATCAGAACTGAGATCGGGATGATCAGAAACGAGATGTATCGATCAAGCGCCGAAGCGCCGAGCGCAACCAACAGAGCCATCATCACCAGCCAAGGCATGACCAGGTGTTTCAACTCAACCGTTGCGCGTCTGAACGCCAGGAACGCGACACCCGCGGTCACCACCAAAACAAACGATGCGACGATCGCCCACTCCGGCCAACGACCGAACGAGCGGGTCCATCCACCGTATAGGAGCACGGCAGGATCAGCCACGATGTCGAGGGGCCCAACCACGGAACCGGCTCGGCTGCCCACCCGGTCTGTCTGGGAGATGATGTTCGATACGAGACCCCTGTAGAAGAGCAGAGAACCTGCTCCGACGGCTAGTCCATGAGCGAGGGTCCACCAGCGCCGCTTCTTGACAATGAAGATTGCGAGCAGGTGGCCGCCGTAGACAAAGGCGAGCTGGGGTAGCGTCCAGATCCCGATGAGGGCTGCAATACCCAGGCCTACCCACGAGCGGACCGAGCCTGTCTCCTCAACGGTCGGTCCGAACCACAGCATCGCAGCTGCGGCAAGGAACCCGATCCCGTACCCGCGGGCCTGCACGGACAAACCCAAATGGAGTGGAGAGCTGACCAGCAGGGCGGCGGCCGTAAGCGCAATCCCCCACCCGAAACGCCGACGGGCCCATTCGAATATCAGGCCGATCGAAGCAACGGCAGGCACCACCGCGCCCAGCCGCAATGCCCATTCGCTGGTCCCGATGACCGACGTGGTGACCCACGAAACCAAACTGTAGAAAACATGGTTGTTGGGGAGGTAGCTGGAGGTGTTGAAGATGCGATCCGGCCCAAAGGCGATGTATTGGCGCGCCGAATACGCCTCGTCGCCCCACAGGCTCACATCGAGGGGAATGGTCCTGCTCCACACGGCGAACGCCACAAGGACCCCGCCGATGGCCACCAGAACCCAGCGCAACGCCGACCGTGACATCGGCGAGCAGTTTACCGACGCTGTCACCATTCGCCTGGCGCTCGCAGCCGAGTGGGAACCTTTTCGACAGGTCGGGCGTCCCAAGGCCATGGATCGTCGTGTCGTGGTCGTGGTCGTGATCGCGGTCTCGCTGGTTGTCGCTGCATGTGGGGAAGGGGCCGGCGGCCCGACTGCGACGGTCGGTGGTGACCGGGAAGCGGCGTCCACCACTCCGACGTCTACGACAGTAGGCGGCAATCTTCCGGTCGCGACGCCTCGCGTGTTGCTACCCAGCGAAGGTGTCGAACGAACCGACCCCGTTGCCGATGCCCCAGTCGTGGATTTGGCGACCGGGTTGAACAACGCCGGTTTCGATCTTTGGCGTACCCAGCCGGCCGACGGGAATCTGGTGTTCAGCCCGGCAAGCATTGGACATGCCCTGTTGATGGCTCGGGCGGCCGCCGCCGACTCGACCGGGGCGGCGATCGATGCGGCGTTTGATCTCCCGGCGAGCCTCGCAGCCCATCAGGCGTGGAATGCCACCGATCAGATGATCGCCTCCGCGGCTGCGGCCGAGGCCGAAGTCACGGTGACGATCGCCGATCGGATCTGGGCCCGCCTAGACGTGACCCCCGACCAGGCGTGGATCGACCTCCTGGCGGCGGAACACGGGGCAACGACCGAGACCCTGGACTTTGCGGGTGAGCCCGAGGCAAGCCGCGAGGTCATCAACTCGTGGGTCGGTGAACGAACCGAAGGGCTGATCCCCGAGCTGCTTCCCCAAGGGTTCATCGATGGTCAGACGAATCTCGTCCTCACCGACGCCATCTACTTCAAGGCGCGGTGGCAGAGGGTGTTCGGCAAGTACGGCAACGTGATCGACGGTTTCACCCTGCTCGACGGTTCCACCACCCAGGTCGAGTACATGCGGGAACTAGAGTTCGGCGACCGGCGCGGCGAGGGTGACGGATTCGTCGGCGCCGAGATCCCGTATGTGGGTGGCGACTTCTCGATGCTGGTGATCGTCCCAGACGAAGGACGCTTCGCCGAGATCCTCGGTGGCCTCGACCAGGACCTACTCAATGAGATCGATGCCACCTTCACCACCGGACCCTACGAACTGCTCATTCCCAAATGGGCGTCGACCACCCAACTCGACCTGCTCCCCTGGCTCACCGACATCGGCGCCGCCCCTGGCAGCTACCCGGCCATCGCTCCCGATGCCTTCCTCGACGGGGCGGTACACGGAGCCGATATCACCGTCGACGAATGGGGAACCGTGGCGGCCGCCGCCACCGCTCTGGGGTTCGCCGAATCAGGCCCGCCCGAACCCGAACTCACCATCAAGGCCGACCAGCCCTTCCTCTACCTGATCCGGCATCGACCAACCGGCCTGGTCCTCTTCGCCGGCCAGGTCACCAGCCCAACCCCCTGAAACGAATCCGGGGGGACAGATACCCAACATCTCCTCCCCCGTGCGGGCGAACCCTTCGGGTTCGATGAGCCGTACAGGTGGGGGAGGTGGCAGCGACAACTCCGTTTGGCGGCCTCGACTTCGTCGAGGTCGCGGAGGGGGCTGTTCCCACCATGAGAACCTGCACCAATTCCGGGCGGACCGCTACGAAGAGGCATCGGCCGCCAGCGTGCCGACTTTGAACAGGGCGTAGCGGCCGGCCGTCGCGATTGCCTCGCTCACGTCGGGGTCCGGCGCCCAGTCGGGGGGCCGGTCGATTCTGATCAGCACCAGGTAGGACGGGTCAACGGTGCCAAGCATGGCGTCGGTCAGTTCCTGTACGTCGAGTTCCCAGTAGTAGGCCATCCAGCGGGGCAGGGCGATCGGCCCGGCAACATAACCGATCTGTTGGCCAGCGGCCGGATCGACCTCTGACAGCAGCCGGCCGGCCTCGGACGGCTCAGTGAAGTAGGCGTCGGGGTACGGACCCCGTTGCAGATCAACGAACGACACCGCGGCGAGCACGACCAAGGCGAAGGGGATGGCCAATTGCCGCCACCTTGGACCGGTCGCGGCCAAATGGACCAACCCACCGATACCGATCATGACCGGGCCGAGCAGCGGGTAGGTCCAATAGTCGTGAACGAATGCAGCTTCAGGCAACGCGACAGTCCAGGCCGCCACTACCCCGGTCAGGATCAGAACCACCGGCCGGGACCGCCGATCTGCGACACCGGCGATCAGCGCGGGGATCATCAACCACAAGTACCAGTTCGGAAACAGCGTTCCGTAGAAGAAGCGGTACTGGCTGACGTATCCGGCGAGGTCGGCCGGAGCGCTCAACCTCGCTCGGGTGTGACCTGCCAACTCGGCAACCGTGGTGGCCTGGAGGATCCACGCGAATACCGCCAGCCCAGCCAAAACCCCAACAATGGCCATCTCAATCGCCACCCTGCGTTGATGCCGGAGGCGCCACATGGCCACTACGGCGGCCAGCAGTGCATTCGGCCAAGACGAAGCCACTGCTATCACCACCGCAACCTTCAAACCCGTGCTGGCTCTATCGGCTTGACTCTGTTGGTTACGCAAAACCATGACGACCAGAAGCAGTCCGGGGGCCATGCCCAGACCGAGCCTGGCGTAGATCCAAAACATCGGAGTAGCGGCAGTGAGAGCGACTGCCAAGAGTGAGGCAGGCCAGCTGATCCCGACAAGTCTCATGACACCGACGATCAGCAGAACCGTGGCTATCCCGGCCAGCCAGCCGACCAGATGCAACTGCCACTCACCTTGCCCAAGCACCCAACCAAAGATCATGTGGATTGCGTTGATCAGTGGCGGGTGGTGCGCATATGACCCTTCGGCTAGCGGGGCCAAGGACGAGCCGAATCCTGATTCGACTGCACCAAGGCCGAGGAAGTTGCGGACATGGATCCCGAACCGTCCGTTGATGCGACCGTCGTGGGAATCGCCAAGCGGCAGAAACAGTATCCACCACCACGACGCAGCCAGGGTCACGGCGATCGCAATCGCGCCGAGCCATCCGGCTCGATCAATCTGTCTTTGGCCGATGGGCACTGCACGCATCATGGGCAGCCAGGCTATTGCACATGAGAGTCGTAGGCGTGCTTGTGCATTCTGGTACGGATCGCCAGACTCAGCTCCCATGAGTATCGATGTCACGATCGTGCTGCCCGTGTACAACGAGGCAGGCCATATCGCCGCAGAGGTAAAGCGGGTCGCCGCGGCAATGGACGATTCCGAGTACTCATACGAGATCCTGGTCGTTGACGACGGTTCGACAGACGACAGCGCCATCGAGTTGAGTGCACTCGAGGGCATCCGGCTGGTTCATTTCGACAAGAACCGCGGATCTGGGGCTGCCCGTCGAGCCGGTACGGCCCTGGCCACGGGCGAAATCGCCGTCTGGACCGACCCGGAC